>JBEKJX010000125.1:0-8496 GCA_050011015.1 Smithella sp. | reverse complement strand
TATCCTGTTTAAAAGGAGCGGAATCCACAACATATTCGATCTTCCCTGACAGTTCGCATATGGACATTACTGTAAAAGCCTGGTGTCCGGCTCCCCAAATAGCTATACGTTTCCCTTTTTCCTTGATGCCATTTATATAAGCATTTATTTCTTTTTTCATTTTTTCAAAATATAATGAAGCATTATTCAAGGGAATAACATTTTTTTTCTTTACGACGGCGCTTAAAATATAATCATGCCAAATGGGGCGACATTCCAGCACATCAAATCCATTATTGGACAAAAAAGCCTTGAGAGTGTCTTTTGTAAAATAAAAAAGATGGTCTATTATGAACTCGGCGTAAAGTTTTTTCTTGAGCATCATGCCAAAGTTCGGCACTTCCACAAGTCCGCAGGCTCCGTCTTTTAAATTATTGCGTATACCGGCCACGACGCCGCGAAGATCAGGAAGGTGCTCAAGAAAACTCATCATGTAAAAACCGTCAAACGGAGCTCCTTTAATTTTATACGACAACCCGTTGACAAAACCTTTCTGCGCGTTTAATCTGTTTTTCCTGCAGTATTTGACCGACTCGGCATTATTTTCCAGCCCGTAAGCTTTTACCCCGGCTTGGGCCATGATGGACAGGTAATCACCATTTCCGCAGCCTATTTCAATCATTTTTTTATTATTAAGCCCGTATTTTTTCACGAAAGCCTTAAATTGCTTTTCCCTGAAAGCCTTCATGGATGCTGAGACTGAAGTTGCCCTGATGACATCTTTGTAATATGGCACAGGGTCATTATCAAGCTGGATAAGGCCGCATAACGCGCATTGTCTTATAACCAGATAAATTCCCCTGTCCGAACTTAAGCCTTTTTCATCGGGCATGTGCTGAGCGGCCTTAGGCATGTTTTTAAGTTTTAACAAATCACCTTTGAAAAAATCTCCGCCGCACGCGCGGCATTTATTTAAAGTCATCGCAGGCACCTTTATTGTTCATGTATTTCTTATAGATTTTATGAACCTTTATTAAATCAGCCGGGCATTTATCATGCCATTTTAAATAGCCTGCGTCGCCGGATTTTAAGCCTTTATTGGCCGGTACAAATCCATCCTTTACGGCGCAATGGAACAAGAACGAGATAAAATGAGCCCGTTCTTTTTGATTAAGGATGATCTGATTTATCGCAAGGGGCTCTTTGTTAAACTTTACTTTTGTTCCTATCTCAAGTTTGGCAACCTCATTTATTCTTTTTTCCATTTTTTCTTTATATCTTATGATACCGCCGGGCACATGCCATCCGGCGCCCGAGTATTTATCGTTCCTCCAGGCCAGCAGCGTCCTGCCTTCTTTGTCTTTAATCAAAAGATCAACATTTACTATGGGAGTTTTTCTGCTTATAAACATAAAGAAGTCATAGGGAAGACCTTTTTCCGGTTTATCAGTGTGCGAATCAAGCGTTTTGATGGCGTGTGCTATTTTCATAGGCTGTCATACTTCAGTTTTATCAAATTCCCCGGCTTCTCCACAAGACAGCCACAGCCGGCTTGCGTAAGCTCCGCCACGGTTCCAAACCCGTAAAGCACCCCTGCCGTTTTTATGCCGTTAACCTTTGCCGCCATTATATCCTCTGCCTTGTCGCCTATCATGATGCATTCATCCGTGGCTATTTTATTTTCAGCCATGCAATCCTTCACCAGTTCTGCTTTTTTTAAAGGCGCGAGTCCCAGGTCCGGTCCGTAAACACCCTTGAAATATTTTCTGACGCCCAATGCCGACATCAGTTTTTCCAAGAATTCTTTAGGCTTTGAGGATACTACAAATAAAACATATTTTGTGGAAAGGATTTCCAGCACCTTTTCAACATCTTCATAAAGCTCTGCCATAAAGAGACCTTTTTCCGTATAGTGTTCCCTGTAACTTATTGCTAATTTGTTAATCAATTCTTCCTTCGCCTCGCTGTTCAGGATTCTTTGTATCATCGGGACAAGCGGCGGCCCTATGCAGTTTTTTATCGATTCATCCGTTACGCCTGAAGCCACTCCGTTTTTTTCGAGCGCGTATTTCATGGACGCCATGATACCCTTACTGCTATCAGCTATTGTTCCGTCAAAGTCAAAAATCAAGGCTTTTACTGCCATGGCACTTCAGTTTTCCTTCAAGGGTCTTATTATCATATTTCTCAAGAACTCTGGTCTCGACAGGAACGGGAACAGATCTTCCAGCGGTTTCGAAAACATTTTGCCGTCAACTCCTACAGCGCTTGATACTTTCGGGGAAACAATTTCCATAGGGTCTATCATTACTTCGCAGATCGCCGGCCCCTTGGACTCCAACACCTTTTTTACGGTCTGTTTTATGGAAGATGTTTTGTCGAGATAAAAAGCTTTAAAACCATAGGCGTTCGCGATTTTTATTGTATCGGGCAGGGTGACTCCGCTTGTGCTGTTTGAACCCACATAAAAACCGCCGAAATAATTGCGCTGGGTTGTTTTTATGGAAGCATACCCATCATTATTCAGGACAAAAAATTTAACAGGCAGGTTTAAACGCCTGATGGTTTCCAGTTCCTGTATGTTCATTTGAAATCCGCCGTCGCCATTCGTGCAGACTACCCGTTTTTTGCCACTCGCCACGCACGCTCCCAGCGCCGAAGGCACGCCAAATCCCATGGATCCTATGCCGGGCGAATTTAACGATCGCTGATCTTTTTTAAATTTGAATACCTGCATGGGAATATCGCTGCACATGCCGGAACTTCCCGGCACGAATATATCGCCGCTTTTCATCTTGTTTGAAATTTCTCCGGCAAGGGCGTAGGTGCTTACATATTTTTTCTTTTTACCGTATTCCTCAAGGAGCACAGGATATTCTTTATTAACTCTTGCACAGTAAGCAAGCCATCCCTTACATTTTTTAAGGGAAGGTTTTAAGGATATCATGCCCTTTATCAAATCGCCGCAGTCAGCATTAACAGGCATGTCTACATTAAACCTGAACTTTCCAAGTTCCGCAGGATCTATATCAACGATGACTTTCTTCGCTTCCCTGGCGAAAGTTTCGTGCTCATAGCCAATCTGCCCGAAATCAAGCCTTGCTCCCAGTGATATAAGGAGATCACTGTTTTGCAGTATGAAGTTCGCGCCTCTCTGTCCCGCTGTACCCGGCCTGCCGAAAAAGTATGCATTGTCATTGGTCAGAAGATCTGCGCCTTTCCATGTAGTAAGAACCGGTATGCCGAGCATTTTTACAAGCTTCAAAAAATCGTTTGCGGCGCCGGAGAGTCTGATGCCGTAACCGGCCATAATAACCGGTCTTTGGGATTTCTCGATCATTGAAAGTATTTTTCGGGCTTCCTGTTGCAGTGAACGCGCCGGTTTTTTCACGGGCTTAAAACTTTCAAGTTTAACAGGATGAATTTTCACGGCTTGCACATCCAGCGGAATATCAATCCATACGGGGCCGGGCCGTCCTGTTTTGGCAATGTAAACGGCTTTATCCAGATGGTATTTTATCTTAAGCGGGTCAGTTACAGTAACCGAATATTTGGTAACGGGCTTAACAATATCGACAGTAGGCGCTTCCTGGAAGCCAAGCATCCGGACCCCCGATTTTCCGGAGATATCTGCTGTTTTAACCTGCCCTGATATTATCATAAGCGGCGCTGATTCAGCCCAGGCTCCTGCCACACCTGTAAGCGCGTTAGTGCTGCCGGGGCCTGTTGTAACGAGGGCCACTCCAAGGTCATTTTTATATTGTGAATAAGCAAGTGCGGCTATAGATGCGGCCTGTTCGTGAAGACAGCAGATATAATTAATCCCGCTCCTGCCGAGCGAATCGCACAGGTGCATACAGCCGCCGCCGGAAAGCATGAAAATGTCATTGACTCCAATATTTTTTAAATAATTAAAAACATAATCAGCGAGTTTCACTTCCGTCTTTAATCCCATTTTTACTCCCCGAAAATGTCCAGCCACAGCGAAAACTCTATTTTCCTGTGTTTGTTGTTTACTATGGCCGGATCATCGTAATATGAATCTTCTTTTATGTGAGTTGTCGAGATCTCTTCAATAATTACTCCGTTTTTAGTTTTGAATGAATGTTTCTGTCCCCTCTTTATGGTTAAAAGGTCGCCCTTTTGCAGTTCCATAACTTTGCCGTCAAGATCAACGGTGATGTCGCCGTTTAATATGTGAAATGTTTCTTCTTTGACTTTATGTGCGTGCGTGGGGTGGTTCTGTCCCGGTAACATTACAAGCAGTTTTTTACAGTATTCCCTGTTTAAAACGTCTATCATGACCAGCCCGTTTTCATGAAATTTTTCTATGCCGTAATGGACCGATATGGAGCAGTCCACACCGTTAGGCACGGCCACATTGGCATCTTTTAACATCTTTACCGCAGCTTTTACTATGCTGAAAACATCTCCCCTTAATTCCCTTACCGCAACTTTATCAAGCATGACCGGAGCGTTTTGAGCGATGTCTTCCTTCGCTGTTAACTCCGTGTATTTGGAAGCATTCTTGGCCAGTACCTGATTGTCAAAATTAGGCATGGCAAAGAACATATCGGAGACTTTTATTTTTTCACCTTTTGATATATTTCTTTTGGCAAAAGCTCCTCTGATATAAGGCCTCACCCCTGCCTGTGCTGCCTCCGTAAACGACATGCGCTCATCCTTGGTTCCGCACATATCAAAAGCTTCCGATGCGGCTTTAAGCCACATGTCTGCCTGTTCGGGCGTTGCCGAATAATCATTGAGCGAATATTTATCGGTTTTTACTCCGACATGTTTTTCAAATATCATTGCTCCTTTGGCTATGGCAAGCTTTACAGGATCGAGGGCTCCCGGCACTTCGTGCGTTGAAAATCCCACCTCCACACCGTCATATCTGTTTTTCAAAAAATCTATCTGGTTAAGCTGAAGCTCGTCATTTTGTGTGGGGTAAGCCGTCACGCAGTGCATAAGACTGAAATCTCTTTTTCTATGCTTTAAAAACACCACGACATTATCCATATCGGAAATATTGACGCCACCTGTTGAAATTATCATAGGCTTATCCACGGTGCCGAATTTTTCCATGAGCGGCCAGTCGGCGAATGAGCAGCTTCCCGCCTTATACACGTCAAAACCAAGTATGCCCATTTCATCCACCGATTCCTCATCAAAAGGTGTGCACATGGATATGAAACCGCATTCTTTTATCTCGGAAAGAAGGGATTTAAAATGTTCGGGCGTCAGTCTTGTTTCCGTAAATCGCTTTATGTGCTTTATGTCCATACGTTCCTGGTAGTCCGGGTGAATTATAGATTTGTTTCTGAGCTGCAATTTGAAGGCAAAGTCAAAATTTTTATATTTCTTCGCCACGTCCTTAAAAGCGCGGATGATTTTGATGCCATGATCCACATCGCCCATATGGTTATTTGCCATCTCCAAGATAAAAAGCGGTCTTTTCATTTTTTCAAACATTTCTTTCCTCCTTATTTTTCCTTTCTTTTGTAATGAAACTCACCTCGTCATGGTCTGTGTGAAGCGTAACTATAAAAATACCTGCTGCTCTGGCCAGATATGCGTTAAATTCCATGACTGTGATCAACAAATATAACAGGAACGCATTAACAAGATAAATAGCCGCTAGACCGAAATAAAACGCATCAGTTCGAGTGGCAATTTGTTAGTGCTCTTAAACGTAAAATACTTATTCCAAAGATAACTGTGAGCTATGCCTATGGTACCGCTCTTTTCGATAAGACATTGCTTTCTTTAAAGAGAACGATAGGGAAGTTTCGTTTGTATGTCAATTATTTTTATCTTAAAGATGTTGGGCCGTTGTGTGATGACAGAAAACACTAATATTATAAAAGAGGCCGGAAACAATCATTAGCCGCATATGATGCAGATATTTGTATTTTCCCGCGAAGGAAAGGCATATTGGCCATATTTTATGGCAGAATGATTTCTTTGGCTTGATATAGTATTTCATAAGAGTTGTAGCTTTTCTAATATTCGTGTATTATAATAAAAATAATAAGTAAAATAGATATTCTGAAGAGTCTTTCAGAAAAGTTTAATCTTCGACATATAAATAGAAATAAATATTGATTCATTTGTTGCTGGTTTTGGAATGAATTATTGTTTAATTGACATAAAGGTTAAAAACAAAAATGTGAGCATGAGTATTTTTCTCTTTTTGTACGGCATTATTACTCCGGCAATTAAACATAACCTGATATAACACATCGCGTTTACGGTAAATGAATAACCAGAATGGTTCTATTTAGCTGCCGGTGTAATAATAATATAGAGTGAGGTATTATGAAAAAAATTTCCATTGTCACACCGTGTTACAATGAAGAAGAAAATGTTGAAGCTCTTTATAAGGAAGTCAAAAAAATCTTTCAGGAAAGCCTGAAAGATTATGAATATGAGCATATTTTTATGGATAATGCCTCAAAAGATTCAACAGTTTCCATTTTGAAAAGATTAGCGAGTGTTGATAAGAATGTTAAAATTATAGTTAATTCAAGAAACTTCGGTCATATTCGCTCGCCATATTATGGTTTTTTGCAGACATCGGGGGACGCTTTCATCCCTGTGGCGGCTGATTTACAGGACCCGCCAAGCCTTATTCCTGAATTTATTAAAAAATGGGAGGAAGGTTATAAAGTAGTTGTGGCAGTTAAAAAGCAAAGTGATGAATCTTCACTCTTCTTTTTGATTAGAAAAATGTATTATAAAATTGTTACAAGACTTGCGGATATTGAACTAATTGGAAATTATACGGGATTTGGCCTTTATGACAAAAGAATAGCTGAAATCTTAAGAGATATTCCGGATGCCTATCCTTATTTCAGGGGGTTAATATGTGATATTGGTTTCGAAAAGGCGATAATAGAATATCATCAACCCGTTAGGAAGCGCGGAATTACAAAAAATAATTTTTACGTTCTGTTTGACATGGCCATGCTTGGTATAACAACTCATTCCAAGGTTCCATTGAGACTTGCGAGCATTCTTGGTTTCGGTACTGCTATCTTCAGCTTGTTCATTGCCTTAATATATCTGGCTTATAAGATTTTGTTCTGGAATAATTTTCAGTTGGGGCAGGCACCTCTCGTAATCGGACTTTTCTTCTTTTCATCAGTTCAGTTAATATTTATCGGTATTATTGGTGAATATGTCGGTAATATTTACACTCAGGTCTTGAAGCGTCCGCTTGTAATTGAAAAAGAAAGAATCAATTTTAATGTAGAAGAAAAATCTTAAGATAAGGAAATTTTATGAAAGCAATCATCTTAGCAGGTGGAATGGGTACGAGGATCAGTGAAGAATCCGGGATAAAACCAAAACCCATGATTGAAATTGGCGGGAAACCAATAATCTGGCATATAATGAAAATTTATACAAAATATGGCATCAATGAATTTATCATATGTCTAGGCTATAAGGGCTATGTTATCAAAGAGTACTTTGCCAATTATTATTTACATGAATCGGATGTCACCTTTGATTTTTCCAATAAAAGTGAAAAGCTTGTTCACTCACATACGGCGGAACCGTGGAAAGTTACGCTTGTAAATACCGGTGTAGATACAATGACCGGCGGCAGAGTGAAAAGAGTAAAAGATTATGTGGGGAACGAGACTTTTCTTTTGACCTATGGAGACGGACTTTCCGATGTCAATATCGGAAATCTCATTTCATTTCACAATGAACATAAAAAGCTGGTTACGGTTACGGCAGTTAAACCTCCCGGAAAATTTGGAGTACTTGATCTGGATGAAAAAGATAATGTTTCAAGGTTCCTGGAAAAGCCGGAAGGAGATGGACATTGGATCAGTGGCGGCTTTTTTGTCATGGAACCCAAAATATTTGATTATCTGGAAGATGATAAAACCATACTGGAGAGAAAACCTCTGGAAACTATTTCCAAAGAAGGAAATCTGAAAGCCTACAAGCATGAAGGTTTTTTCTATGCCATGGATACTATGCGGGACAAGATACATCTTGAAGAACTTTGGGATACCGGCAAGGCGCCCTGGAAGGTCTGGAAATAATGAGAAACGTTTCACGTAAATTTTGGAAAGGGAAAAAAGTCTTTATAACCGGCCACACCGGATTTAAAGGCTCCTGGCTTTCCTTCTGGCTTCAGGAAATGGGCGTCAGCGTTACAGGCTACGCTCTCGATCCTCCGACAAATCCCAGTTTGTTTAATCTTTTAAATTTAAAATCAAAAATTAAATCTATTCATGGTGATGTCCGGGACTTAAATTTGATAAAAAAAAATATCAAGGGCGCGGAAATTGTTTTTCATCTGGCCGCGCAGCCCCTGGTTCGTGAATCCTATAAAAACCCCGTTGAGACCTACACTACAAATGTTATGGGAATTCTCAATTTGCTTGAGGCTTTCAGAGGCCATGAAACTTTAAAAGCCATTGTAAATATTACGACTGATAAGTGTTATGAAAACAGGGAAAGGCCGGAAGCCGCCTACAGAGAAAATGAACCTAT
>JBEKJX010000124.1:0-8552 GCA_050011015.1 Smithella sp. | reverse complement strand
ATGGGCATAGCCAAGGAAATGATTCTGGGCGGCATTCAGATTAATGCCCAACGAGCCTATGAAATAGGCCTCGTCAATAGAGTATTTCCTCCGGAAAATCTTTTGGACGAAACCAGAAAATTCGCATTGAAACTGGCCAAACTTCCTCCTTTTGCCCTGAAGATGGCCAAGAACGCTATGAATTATGGCTTTGATTTGCCGCTGGATAACGCCAACAAGCTGGAAGTAAGCTGTGTCACGCAATGTTTCAGCACGCAGGACCAGAAAGAAGGCATGAAGGCGTTTCTGGAAAAAAGAAAACCGACATTCACGGGGAAATAAAAGTTCAATGTTCTACGTTCAAAGTTCAAAGATATTTTTAACTCATAACGTTGAACGTAGAACATTTTAATAATTAATTCCCGGAGGACACTATTTCTATCAGTGAAGGATCGTATTCTTTAGGTTTCTCATACCCCAGAAGATTCAGGAGAGTCGCCGCAATATTGGATAGACCTTTTTCTTGAATATCTGCCATCCGGTATTCTCCCTGATACAGGGGATCATAGATTATAAAGGGAACAGGATTCAGGGAATGAGCAGTCTTTACTGATTTTGTGCCCTTTTTGTCTATTGTGAACATCTCATCCGCATTGCCATGGTCGGCTGTGATGACGGCAATGCCTCCTGTTTCCTTTATGACAACCAGCAACTCGCCAACGCACTTATCCACTGTCTCCACCGCAATAATAGCCGCATCCATCATGCCTGTATGTCCGACCATGTCGCCGTTTGGAAAGTTTGTCCTGCCGAATTTGTAATTGCCGCTCTTGAGCAGTGCTGTAACCGTATCTGTTATCTCTTTGGCTTTCATCTGAGGGGCTTTGTCAAATTCAATCCTGTCGGAAGGTATTTCCACATATTTCTCCAGTGATTCATCAATATAACCGGAACGGTTGCCGTTCCAGAAATAAGTAACGTGGCCAAATTTCTGAGTTTCGGATACGGCAAAGGTCTTTATTTTTTCAGCACAAAGATACTCGCTGATGACATGATCGATGGCAGGAGGCTGCACAAGAAAATGGGGAGGAATATGAGCATCCCCGTCATACTCCATCATTCCTGCATAAAATATATCCGGAAGAGGTCCCCTGTCGAATTCAGTGAAATCCTTCTCCGTGAATGCCCTGGATATTTCAATGGCGCGGTCACCTCGGAAGTTGAAAAGAACCACAGCATCACCGTCATGGATAGTGCCGTTGGGTTTTCCCGCACTATCGGCTATGACGAACGCGGGCAGATATTGATCCGTTGCTTTCGGATCTTCTTTGTAAAAGGTCCTCACCGCATCGGAAGCTGATTGAAATTTCCTGCCCTTTCCCAGGACATGGGCATCCCATCCCCTCTTAACTATATCCCAGTCGGAATTATACCTGTCCATGGTTACTTTCATGCGTCCGCCTCCAGAGGCTATGGCGTAATCAAGACCTAATTCTTCGGAGATCTTTTTAAGTTTTTCCTCTGTAGGAATAATATAATCAAGCGCCGTCCTTTCTCCCACATCCCTTCCGTCAAGAAGTGCGTGGACCCTAACCCTGTGGAAATTAAGCTCAGCACACTTATCGATCATTATGAATAATTGCTCAATATGCGAATGAACATTTCCGTCCGAAAGCAATCCTATGAAATGGATTGTCCCTCCATTTTTGGAACGCTTTACTATGTTGTTCCAGACCTCGGATTGAAAGATCCTTCCCGTTTTGAGCGCCGCATTTACAAGACGTGCACCCTGATCAAAGACCCTGCCGCATCCGATGGCATTGTGTCCTACCTCACTGTTTCCCATATCGTCATCTGATGGCAGTCCGACTGCCTTACCATGGGCATTTAGTTGCGTGTATAGATCAGATTTAAATAATTTATCAAGATTGGGTGTATCGGCCATATAAACAGCATTCGTTTCATCTGCTTTTCCAATGCCTATGCCATCCATGATAATCAATAACATGGGGCCTTTTCTACCATGAAAAGATTTTAATTTACTGAGATTTAATGACATTTATATGCTCCTTGATTATTAATTCCGTTTAAATTTTTACAGATTTTTATAGATCAAAGTGAATGCTTGGTCAAGAAAAGAGATATCACGGTAAATAAGCATTGTCTCACATAAATCAATGGAAAAAATGGCTGTATTCAGACTTAACATATGGTACAAACATACAGGGCAGAGTTTTTATTGCACGGGCTTGTCCGTCGGTGCTTTGATAAAAAGCTTTTCATGATAACAATTATCATTCGGCAGGAAATATTTTGACAGATTATCCGGAAAATAAATCATCCGGCAAGAGCCATTCAAGAAACTTTTTCCATATTTTCGACGTCTACGTTATGGAGCTTGCCTTAAGGTCAGCTTTGTTAGCGGCAGGTGTCGGAGCATACCTATGGGCGCCGGAGAAACTCAATGTGCATACCTGGTTCGGATTTGGCGCCGGGATAAGCCTTATCAATATTACCTGGCTTTTTATCCTTCTGAGCATGATACAGAAGTTTTTCCCTCAGGCCGTAACCAGTATTGGAAGCCGCAAACAGTTCAAAAAAATATTTCACCTGCCGCCTGTTGAAATATTTCTCGGGAAAGATCTCGCTGATTTGAGCGATGATGTTTTCAGCACGGAATTCTTCAAGGGTAGTAAAAAATATGCGGTGTTGCTTGAGGATAAACGTGCGTTGAACAGGGGAGCGCTGCTTGTTCTTCTGGCATGGATTATTCTTAATTTATTTATTGGCGCGCTTTATTTGAAAGGGATAATCGATCAGAATATGCTGGTTCTCATCAGCATGTTCTACTTCCTTTCTGATGTTATTTGCGTGCTGATCTACTGTCCCTTTCAAAGGCTATTCATGAAGAATCGCTGCTGCGTGACATGCCGTATATTTAACTGGGATAGCATCATGTTATGCACACCGCTCATGTTCATTCCCAGCTGGTTCTCATATACGCTGTGCGCTTTTGCGCTCATCCTGCTTGTTCGCTGGGAGATCGTCTTTAACCGCTATCCCGAAAGATTCAGCGAAAAATTTAATCTAAGTCTGCGTTGTGCCGGGTGCAGAGAAAAACTATGCCGAATGAAAGACACTTCGCTTCCGGATTAAGAACAGGTCTGCGATCATTTTTGCCGGCAAAATCCAAAAAAGGGTGGAAAGAAGCCACCCTTTTTGGTTTTGAATAAAATTTAAACGTTTTCCAATATCATGGACATACCCTGTCCGCCGCCGATGCAAAGCGAGGCCAGGCCTCGTTTTAAATTTTTCTTTTTCATCTGCATAGCCAGCGTATAGGTAATACGGGCGCCGGAACAACCGACAGGATGACCCAGAGAAACCGCACCGCCGTTGAGATTGCATTTTTCGATGTCAACCTCCAGTTCTTTCATGCAGGCCAGAGCCTGCGCGGCAAAGGCTTCATTAAGTTCGAAAAGATCAATATCCTTTACCGTCAGATTCAGTTTCTTGAAAAGTTTACGCGTTGATGGAATGGGCCCCAGTCCCATATAAGCAGGATCAACGCCGCCGCTGGCGAAGCCGCTGATTTTGGCCAGAGGTTGAAGTTTGAGCTCTTTAGCTTTTTCGGCGCTCATAACAATTACAGCCGCGGCTCCGTCATTGATGCCGGATGCGTTTCCCGCCGTTACCGTGCCGTCCTTCTTGAAAACAGTTGCCAGCTTGCTCATTTTTTCCAGAGAAGTATCCATCGGGCGTTCATCTACATTAAATATTTTAGGATCTCCTTTTTTCTGCGGAATAACAACAGGAACAATTTCATCAGCGACCGCACCGGAAGCGTTTGCCGCCCGGGCTCTTTGATGGCTTCTAAACGCAAATTCGTCCTGTTGCTCCCGAGATATTTTATAAAGCGCGGCTATATTTTCCGCTGTTACACCCATATGATAGCCATTGAATATTTCATAGAGGCCATCGTAAACCATTAAATCGGTAATCTGGGAGAAGGGCATACTCATCCTATATCCCCAGCGTGCTTGAGGAACAATAAACGGAGCATTGCTCATATTCTCCATTCCGCCGGCGACAATAATTTCGGCATTACCGGCTAGAATTGCCTGCGCCGCCAGTGCAATAGCTTTCATTCCGGAGGCGCATATTTTATTGACGGTAAAAGCGTTGGTTTCTTCCGGAAGTCCGGCATAAATGGAAGCCTGACGGGCGACATTCTGCCCCTGTCCACCCTGTAAAACATTCCCCATAATTACTTCATCTATGTAAACAGGTTTCAGAGATTCATTATAGTCATAATATTTTTTGTTTATTTCCGTCATTTCAAAACTGCCCAGCGCGTCAGGGCGGCAGCTTCTTGAAAAATCATCAATTGACGGTCTAAGTCCAGCGCGTTTGAGAGTCTCCTTGATAACTAAGGCACCGAGATCAACTGTCCTTATGCCTTTTAACGATCCGCCGAATTCACCTACTGCTGTTCGGGCGCCGCTTATAATTACAACTTCTTTCATTTTTAACTCCTTTCCAATGTCAAAATATTTTTAAAGCCCCATTTTCTCACTCGAGTGATAAGAGCATTTTATGAAATAAAATCATGCAATTATAAATCACGCATTGATTCTCAAAAATTAAAATCTGTCGGCCAGCATAATGGCAAACAGCGTCTTCCGGCAGGAGCGCAAAATTAATGGTCTTAAAAAACCCTCCGGAAAAATTTAAATTTATTTAGCATAGTTTTCAATAAAATGCATCAGGCAG
This sequence comes from Smithella sp., assembly GCA_050011015.1. GTDB lineage: Bacteria > Desulfobacterota > Syntrophia > Syntrophales > Smithellaceae > Smithella. The sequence continues at coordinate 3,800 of JBEKJX010000124.1, read as the reverse complement.
GTTTGCGGGCTATAAGCCACATATTGTCGCTGGTAGGGAACCTGTCTCCGATGTTAAACCGGACAATCTCAAAGCCCGTATCCCCGATTATCTGCTTAAGACTTTTTGGCGTCCAGTAGTTTACGTGGTCGGGGTAACGGAAACCGCACCATCTCCCGCCCATAACCATACGGTTAATGCAGCCGTAATTCGGCACTTTAATAACAAGAGGAGCGCCCGGCCTTAATATCCGCATAATTTTTTGAAGAACCTCGCGCGGGGCTGATTCATGTTCGAAATAAGCCGACATGATTGCCCCGGTAAAAGAATGTTTCTCGAATGTATCTAATCCCAGAAGAGCGTTGCCGCAATAAACTCGGCCTCCCCGGGATTCGGCGATTTTTTGAGCCCTGCTGGATAGCTGTTTTGATACTTCAATCCCGGAGGGAATATATTTTTGATCAAGGCGGGCGATTACTTCTCCACCTCCGCATCCTACATCTATTACAGGACCAGCGGGGAAGTTTTGTTTGACCAGCGCAATAAGTTTATCCCGGCGAATCAATCTGTCTTTGTAATGTTCGATAACCCGCACGCCCCGCCTCAGGGCGGATTCCGTTTTCTTTTGCGCCACCTGATGCGATGTCTTTTCCCAGGCGTAAGTTTCTTCCAGTTCTTCATAAGAAGGAGGATTCTCCAGATATACAAAATTGCACCTGGCGCATTTTTTTATAATCCACTGATCCCTGGAATATATGGAAGGTTTTACCCTTACGTTATCAGTACCACACAAAGGACATAATCGGTGGATGTTTTTGCTGTTATTTCGGGAATTTGCTTGTTGAGTCATCATTTACTCTTTGTGATTGATATAGGGAAATAAGACCATAATTTCGGAAAAACTCTCGCATAACTGGTGATTGCTTTCAACCATTTTTATTATTATTTATGCAAGAGACTTATTTCATTAAATATCTTCTCAACTGGTAACTAATTGTCTCAGGAAGAGTTATTTTGCTTGCCTGAGCTATTTTTTTACTCTATAATTCCGCCAAAATTATTAAAGCTCCATGATTTACACATATCATTTCTACTACAATATCGGTCATGTAATTTGTGGAGACTGAAAAGGAGGAAAATGAAAAAGATAATTGTTGCTGTTTTTTTTATTTTGTTGTGTGGCGCCTTTATGTCTTATGCGGCCGAGTTAAAAGTGGGTGATAAATTAGGTGACTTCAAGCTGAAAGCTGCGCTTGATGGTAAGGAATACAATCTCAGTTCGCCGGAATTCGCGGGCAGAGCTGTTTACATCGTATATGCCAGCACGAGTTCCGCAGATGATAATGATCATGTAACTAATGCAATTAATGCCGACCAGGATGTCATGCATCTGAAAAGTGCAAATAAGTATGTTGGATTGGGCATAGGAAACCAGAAGGATAGCTTTGTACCCAATTTTATCATTAAGCAGGTCGCCAAAAGCAAGCAGAAAAGCAGCGGTGCCATCATTTTGCTTGATCCTGATTTTGCATTCGGCAATCTTGTGGGGGCTCCGCACAAAATCGCCACATCAATCCTCGTTGACAAGGAACGGGTTGTTCGTTACATTTACTCAGGTAAAACGCCGGCGGAAAATATTCCCCAAATTATCGAATTGATAAAGAAATATTCGGAATAAAATAAATCGCCTTTAATTTAACAATCAGCCCCCTCGATTTCACCTATAGGATTCGAGGGGGAATATTTTATTGTAAAACTCCAATTCCGGCGCATGCCGGGTGAGGCAAATTGGAATTATCAGGTTGAAAATCCCGCCCGGGCGGAGAATATAATATCCAGAATATAAGGCAACTTGCGGTGGAACAAATTCCCTGAGCTTGCTTTGTGGTTTATCCTAATGATTTGAGGTGAAGTTGAACATGGTCAGTATTATTGATGGGAATAAAATAGCGCAGGATATTCGTAATGAGGTACGCTGCGGCACGCTTGAGCTAAAGCAAAAAGGGATTGTGCCCGGTCTGGCAGTTATTCTTGTAGGTGACGATCCTGCCTCTAAAATATATGTGGGCAAGAAGGCTCAGGATTGTGCCGAAGTTGGTTTTTTATCCCGTGAGTATAAACTTCCAGAGGCAACAAGCGAAGAAAAACTATTGAGTTTGATTGATGATCTTAACAAGGATAAGCTCATTCATGGTATTTTGGTGCAGCTTCCCGTACCCAAACATATCCGAACTGACAAAATAATCGAATCCATTGATCCCCGAAAAGATGTGGATGGTTTTCATCCATATAATGTCGGCAGGCTTGTTGCCGGCAATCCATGCCATTCGTCGTGCACGCCATACGGAATTATGGAGTTGTTTGATCGAAGCGGTATAGAACTTTCCGGTAAAGAAGCGGTTGTTGTCGGTCGCAGTAATATTGTCGGTAAGCCCATGGCGCTCATGTTGCTGGCTCGTAATGCGACCGTGACAATTTGCCATACACGAACAAAGGATCTGGCAGCAGTGACCCGCCGAGCCGATATTCTGGTAGCAGCCGCCGGTCGTGCGCAAATGATCAAAGGAGACATGGTCAAAGATGGGGTGGTTGTAATTGATGTCGGCACTAATCGTCTGGATAATGGAAAACTTGTTGGTGATGTTGATTTCCCCGCAGTTTCTCTTAAGGCTTCTTACATTACACCGGTTCCCGGTGGCGTAGGCCCAATGACTCGGGCAATGTTGATGAAAAATACCCTCAATGCCGCAAAAATGAATCTTTAAAATCATGACCCTTGTCCGCATCATAAAAAATTGGGATTGGCCTGATCTAATGCGCCAGACACCGGGTAAGCAAGGTATCTGGGACAATATTCAGTTCACGGTTGATCCTGTTGAAGAATGTGATTTCGTCGTGATGCTTAATAATAATATGAAGTCTGAGAGCATTGTCAGATGTCCAAAGGAAAATATTTGGGCACTTATGCAGGAACCTTATGTTAAGGGATTTACCGATTGGATGGTTGAGGGGCACGAATCTTTTTTTCATGTATATACTCATCATATACCATTGAATCATTCCAGATATATCGTTTCACAACCAGCTCTTCCCTGGCACATCAACAAGTCATTTGATCAACTGTCTCAAATGGATATTCCAGCAAAATCAAAAGCAATTTCCTGGATTGTTGGCAATGCCCTGGATATTCCGGGACATATTAAAAGGCGATCTTTTCTGCAATTCATACAAAACAATGCCTCTATCGATATTGATCTGTTTGGCCGTGCAGTGCGAGCTATAGAGGATAAATGGGATGGTTTGGCGCCTTATAAATATTCCCTGGCTATTGAAAATAGTTGTGGCCCCGATTACTGGACCGAAAAAATAGCCGATTGCTTCTTAACATGGACAATTCCCTTTTACTACGGGTGCACAAATCTGGAAGAATATTTTCCTGAAGAGTCTTTTATTCGAATAGATATAGACAAACCTGAGATTGCTATGGATCGAATTAAATCTGCCATTAAGAACAATGAATGGGAAAAGAGGCTGCCGGCATTGAAAATGGCAAGAGAACAAGTCTTGAATAGATATCAACTTTTTCCTCATTTAGTAACGCAGATCCGGTCTCATCATACGGACAGTGAAAACAAAAGATTAATCTTGATTCCACCATATAAGAGAAGTATAGACACCCATCTTAATAGGGCCTTCTTTAAGATTAAAATGGCGATTATGCGGTTAAGACATAAGATTTGATTAATGGGGAAGGATGCTTTTCAATGGTGAAGCCATCAAGAGGTGTTTAATGAAAACGAGTATTATTATTTGTTTCTATG
>JBEKJX010000123.1:0-8555 GCA_050011015.1 Smithella sp. | reverse complement strand
CATCGTGGTGGAGTGCGTGGCAGAGCTTGAAAAACCGGGTAGCGTTTTTAACAACCACCCGAAAATCGGCATGATGGTCGAAGTCCCTGCGGTGATTGAAATCATCGAGGACTTTGCGCGGGTGGTAGATTTCTTTTCCATCGGGACTAACGACCTTGTTCAATACATGCTGGCCGTCGATCGTACGAACGAAGAAGTGGCAGAGTATTACATCCCCCATCATCCGGCGGTCCTGCGGGCGATCAAACGGGTTGCCGATGCCGCCACAGCCGCAGGGAAGGATGTATCAATTTGTGGTGATATGGCTAATCGGGCCGGTTACCTGGAATTCCTGATCGGATGCGGCATACGTACTCTGAGCATGAATCCCATATATCTGGCGGAAAACCAGAAAATAATCGGCGGGATCGATGTGGCGCAGGCCGAGGCGCTGACAATGCGGCTGCTTGCGATGAGTGATATAAAAAATATCGAAAACGAATTATTTTTTCCCTCATCCTCCAAGAAAGATATCAAGCATTTTCTTTGAACAGATCGTTGACGCTGAAAATGATTATGGTGGTACTTTAACATTTCCCCCTTTTTACCTAACTCTTTTAGCCTGCGGAAAAAACGATCCTTACTTCCATCACAACCATGATTTGATTTTACATTCACGCCACAGCTTTAGAAACCATATCTTCAAATTCCCGCTTATCCCTTAGATCCCTTTGATCAGCTTAATAGCACAGAACATCTCTCTGCGTCCGGGCTGCTGACCAACTCTGTTCTTGGTTTTCAATTTCCGGAGATAGCATTCCTGAAAATAATTACTCAGTACCACCACCCTCACGCTCATAAAGAAAGATATTTCCGTAAGAGCTTTCTCTACTTTGAACAGTAGTGGGTACACACGGTAATAGGCGCAATTCAGATTTACCTTGATCCAGCCTGCACGTTACGGGTAGAAAGGGCGGTTAATAACTGATTAAAATATGCAGATTATTTATCGCATTTCAAAGGAGAGCGGACAATGAAAACGGATGAAAAATAATTTGGCATCATATCTTGACATATTGGCATTTATTAATTAGACTTTATCTATTATAGGTAAATAGATGTATCAGATTAAAAAATTACAATGTTAACTCTTTCAATACAAAAGCATAAAAAAGCAATTTTCTTCTTTGCGGCTATCTGCCTGATCTCTACCTTGGCAGTCGCATTTCACCACCATCATGATGACTGCCAGCATTCCGATTGTCCGTTATGCATTGTGGGAATTTCACTTTCCCACAGCAGTACTGAAGACAATAATACTTCTTTTGTTTTCCATTCAACTATTTCTTATTTTCATCCACCTGAAGAACCCCTGTTAGTAACTTTATTTTCATTTTCCCAATATCCTACCAGGGCTCCCCCACCCGCTTTATCCGTATAGTTCACCATAATTATTAAAACTAAATAGTTAATACGGTAATCTTGTTTAAGATGCGGGAGGTGTCTTTATGAAAAAAGGACTTATTCTGTTTTTTATTCTTTGTCTCCTCTCAATATCAAACCGGGCATTTGCGGAAGGTGATATTGAATCAAGAATTCAAGCATTAGAGGATGCATTAAAAAAACAGGAAGAAACAATCAAAGCGCAACAAACAACGATAAATGAATTGAAAGAAAAAATTAAAGAAGCTGAAACTGCAACCACGGCAAAAAATATAGAGAAACCCATAGAGGCTCAAACACCTTCAAATCCTACCGGTTTATCCGGCGGCTCAGGGATGTCCAATTCCAACGAAGAACTTCAAAAGAAGGTCGAGGAGTTGAACGACAAGGTAGGACAGGTGGTTGAGGCGCAGAAGAAGGAAATTTTAAGTGAATTCAACCCAGCCATCGGACTCGTGGGTGAGACGGTTTTCTCCTATCGTAGTAAGGGATCAAATGAGACAGGGAGCGACCGGCCCGGCGGATTGGATGTGTACCAACGTTCAGTGGAACTAAACGTTGCCGCATCGGTCGATCCGTTCGTGAAGGCTTATGCGGTGCTCAATGCCTCTGCCGATGCCCAAACCGGTGAAGCGGTCTTAGATGTTGAAGAGGCCGCGCTGCAAACAACTTCACTACCGGGGAATCTGACGTTGAAGGCAGGCCGGTTCTTCGGGGAATTCGGCCGGTTGAGTTATATTCACGATCACGAGTTGCCATTTGTCAACCGTCCACTGGCTCTTGCGCAATACATCGGCGGCGAATCGAGAACGGACGGGTTGCAGCTCAACTGGTTGCTGCCGGTCGATCATTACGTAAGCCTGACACTGGGCGCCGGTGATCAATTCGGCGGCGATAATCCCCCAAATAATTCCGGATATTTCCGTGAAACCGGCGGATTGAACTATTGGGGCCGCTTGTCCTCATGCTTTGATCTGACACCCGATATCTCTCTCGAACCGGGCATTTCAGGCCTCTGGAATCCGAGTACAAACGGTCAATGGTCCGATCCCGGCGGAGTTAATCCTCCGTTTCCCACGGATATAAATAACAATACGTTCACCGAGCGCGAGCGTCGTCTGGTGGGAGCTGATCTGGTGCTGAGCTACAAGCCTTTAAGAAACAATCAGTTCCAAAGCATCATCTGGGGCACGGAAGTGCTCTACAGCAACAACCGCTATGACGTAACCGATCTATTGGAGAAACCGCTTTACAGTACTTCCGTCGGCTCTCTGGGCATGTATTCGTATCTCACGTACAAATTTAGTCGGGAGTGGTCAGCCGGGTTCCTTTTTGAACGGATGGAAAATGTGGTGAACAATCAAGACGTAACTTATGCATACTCTCCATACGTCACGTGGTATTTAAGCCACTGGAACGAACTGCGCCTTCAATACACGCACACCGAGCACAATGCCTCGTCGAGCCTGAACTCCGACGATGCAGTTTATCTGCAATGGGCATGGATAATAGGCGCACACTCGCATGGGTGGCAAGAACGCTAAGGAGGAATCGTCTATGAAATCTAAATTATTCAATAAGGAGAAATCAAACGTGAAATATAAATCGTTCATTTTATTAACTGTCATCGCACTTGCCACGGTAGTGTCCGGCTGGGCGATGCCCGCATATGCGGCAAAAATTCGTATCGTTACAACGCTTACCGACCTGGCGGATTTCGCTCGCGCCGTCGGCGGCGACCAGGTCGAGGTTCACAGCCTGGCAACGGGTATTGAAGACACGCACGGAGTGCCGATGAAACCGAGCTTTGTGCCGATGATGAATCGGGCGGATTTGCTAATGCTGGTGGGATTCGATTGCGAGCACGCCTTTCTGCCGGCGTTGCTGGAAGCGAGCAAGAATCCCCGCATCCAGAAAGGCAGACCCGGCTATGTGGACTGCTCGATTGGCATTATCCCGCGCGATGTACCCAAATCGACCGATCACTATCAGGGCGATGTTCATCCCTATGGCAATCCGCACTATATGCTCGATCCGGTCCTGGCGAAGACCGCGATCGAAAATATATATATCGCGTTGGTGACTTTTGCTCCGCAATACCAGTCGGATTTCACGCGCAACCGTAACGCTTATCTCGCCAGGCTGGATGCCAAGATTGCCGAATGGCGGAAAGAAGCTAAACAGCTCAAGGGCGTGAAGTTTGTATCCTACCATGAGCATTGGCCATACTTCGCGGAGCGCTTTGGCATGGACTATTTCGGCACGATTGAACTGAAGCCGGGCATAGATCCAACCCCGCGTCATATTGAGGAATTGGTCACCACGATGAAGGCCGATCATGTTGCCATCGTCGCGCGCGAGCCGCAATTTCCCGAGAAGGTGCCTAAACGCATTGCCGAACAGACCGGAGCAACTTTAATAACGCTTCCTATCATGCCGGGCGCAGTACCGAATACGGAGACATACATTAAAATGATGGATTATATTGTTCACACAATGGTCACAGCCGCTCAAGGCAGAAAATAACCAAAAGGAGGAAATGGTCCATCCAGGAGTTTTCCTGGATGGACCATTTAACAGATATGAATGAAACGCTTATTACTTTGGATAGTCTGAGCATCGGCTACAATGGCCAATCTGTGCTGTCCGGGATTTCACTATCGATTGCCCGCGACAGTCTTTCCGCCATTCTCGGCGAGAATGGATCGGGTAAATCGACGCTGCTCAAGACGCTGCTTGGCCTGCTTCCGCCGGTTTCGGGCCGCATCGAAACAAAGTCAAATACAGGCAAGCCGCTAATCTTTGGATATGTCCCGCAATCCACTCAATTCGACCAGCTTTATCTGCTGACAGGTTTCGACGTTGCCCTGATGGGCACCTACGGGCGCGTCCGGCCGGGACGGATCGTTCCGCAAGCCGAACGTGCGTTCACGCATGAATGTCTGCGTGCAGCAGGCGCGGAGGAGTTTGCCTACAAGCAGTTTGCCGAACTTTCCGGGGGGCAAAAACAACGGGTGCTCATCGCTCGCGCACTGACCGCGCGTCCAGACGTCTTGATGCTCGACGAACCGACCGCGGGAGTAGATCATGCGGCAACACACGCGGTGATGGAGTTCATCTCACAGCTTCGCACTGAAAGGCGGATTACTATTCTGCTCGTCACACACGATTTTGCGGTGGTACGCCATTATGCCGGGCAAATAATCTGGCTGGGCCAGGGAAAAGTGCTCCAAGGAACCGCGGATGAACTGCTTACGCCCAAACGGATGGCGGAAATTCTTGAAATGGAGGCTGATTGATATGGAAACACTGCAACAAATTCTCTCACCCGATTTTCTTTTACGCAACTCGGTTTATACCAGTGTGCTTGTCGGCTTTTGCTGCCCGCTTGTCGGTGTGTATCTGGTACTGCGCCGCCTGGTGTTCATGGGGGTGGCTTTGCCGCAAATTTCCTCTACGGGAGTTGCCATCGCCCTCTCGCTCCCTCTATGGCTGGGATATATGACTGCTCATAGCTCTCAGAGTGAACACATACTTGCCTTTACCGGATCGATGGTTTTCTCGATTACGGCAATCCTGCTACTGGCGTTTCTGGAAAGGCGTGGTCGCGGCTTCCCGGAAGGCCGGCTTGGCGTCGCCTACGTCGTCTCCTCCGCATTAAGCATTTTGCTCCTTGCAAAAAACCCTTACGGCGAAATTGGATTGCTCGATCTTCTTAAAGGAGAGATAATAACCGTTTCCAATTTGGATCTCATGTTAACGGCAGCAGCGCTCGCGCTTGTTATTGCGGCGCTGGCACTGTTCCACAAGGAAATACTTCTTGTTTCATTTGACCGCGCTATGGCAATTACACTAGGCAAAAATGTGGTTTTCTGGGATGTGCTGCTCTATCTGCTAATCGGCGTGACCGTTTCGATGGCAGTGCTTAGTGTAGGCCCGCTGATAGCGTTTGGATTTCTGCTGATTCCCGCGCTAACGTCACACATGTTCGCACGCAATATGCGTCAGTTCACGATTTTAGCCTCATTATTAGGCGGTGCAACTGCGTTCATGGGGTTCTGGATAGCCTATCAATGGGATTTGCCGGTAGGACCTACGGATGTTGTTTTCCTTGGCGTACTATACGCGATTGGTTGGATAATAACCAAGCTTCTCCACGGAAATATCAGCCCCAAATCGAACGTCGGGTGAAGTGCCTGTGATGTTTTGCAACCATTCCCAATTACGTATTCTGACCGCATGGCACGGAGGAATTCAAAGCTATCCTTAACGGCAATATATTATCTGGGTTACGGATAAAGACGTTTTTTACACTTTTCTCATCCATGCCTCTATCGGCATTTTTCACTTTATCTTCAGAGAAAAGTTCTTGAAACTTTCACGAAAAGGGAAAGAAGGTTATTTGTGAGAATTTATTGTCTTCCTTAGTTTTGCCATTGTGCTGGTCAAATCAGTGCAAATGGCGTTAATGCTGCAAGTATTTGCTTTTTCATTATACCTGCTCTAATCGGAAAATTATTCACTAAGAAACTTTCTTTCCTATTAATAGGTGGTGGGTGCCGGGTTTTCTTTCAAGATCCATTGGATTATTTGCAACTTAAAAGTGCATTCTTGTTCCACTATTATCTTAAATAGAACATATTTGTATATTAATCTTTTTTTGTTTTTGCTCCAATTCATCACAATCGTCATTCATATCATATATATACACTTTTACCCTTCTGTGACATATTTGTGGCACCTTAATTGCTTTTATTTATTTCAACAAATATGTACAGGAGGTCTTTATATGAATTCGGGCGATACGGCTTGGGTTCTTGTTTGTTGTTCCCTGGTTCTGCTGATGACGCCGGCCCTGGCGCTTTTTTACGGCGGAATGGTTCGCAAAAAGAATCTTCTTTCCACTTTAACCTTGAGTTTCATCTTTATGGCTCTTATCAGCGTCCAGTGGGTGCTTTTCGGTTATTCACTTTCTTTCGGCGCTGATATTAAAGGACTGATAGGCGGTCTTAACTATTTGGGTTTTATCGGTGTAGGTGCTCAGCCCAATGGAGCTTACAGCCAAACAATTCCACACGCGCTTTTTGCAGCCTTTCAAATGATGTTCGCCATAATTACGCCTGCACTCATTACCGGCGCCTTTGTGGAAAGAATTAAGTTCAAGGCTTTTCTTCTGTTCGGCTTGCTTTGGGCAACTCTGGTATATGATCCCCTGTGTCACTGGGTATGGGGGCAGGGTGGATGGCTGAAAGAACTGGGGGTTCTCGACTTTGCCGGGGGTACGGTGGTTCACATTGCCGCCGGATTTTCCGCTTTGGCTTTCGCAATGGTTATCGGACCGCGAAAAGGATTCGGCAAATCTCCCATGGAGCCGAATAATATCCCCCTGACAGTGCTGGGAGCAGGACTACTGTGGGTAGGCTGGTTCGGCTTTAACGCCGGCAGCGCACTTAGCGCCAATGGTGTCGCGGTCAACGCCCTCATAACCACCAACACTTCCGCCGCAATGGCAGGACTTGTCTGGATGATGCTTTCCTGGCTGGATGGTCGTCCCAGCACCCTGGGCATTGCCACAGGTATGGTAGTAGGCTTGGCTGCAGTCACGCCCGCATCAGGTTTTGTGACTCCTCTGACAGCCATGTTCATCGGAGCAGTGGCGGCGCCTATATCTTACTATTCCATGCGCATGCGCGATAAACAAAATCTGGATGAGTCCCTGGATGTATGGGCATGTCATGGCATGGCCAGCACCTGGGGGATGATTGCTACAGGTTTATTTGCCACAGTTGCCGTCAATAGCAGCGGCGCTAATGGTATGTTTTTAGGTAACCCAAGTCAACTCAGTATTCAGATCATAGCGGTAGTGGTTACCATTTGTTTCAGTTTCGGTGCAACCTATGTTCTTGCCAAGCTGCTTAACTGGAGCATTGGCTTGAGGGTAACCCCGATAGAAGAGGAAATAGGTTTGGATATAACTTCCCACGGAGAAAGATCGTATTCATAAGGTAAAGTGAAATAATTTTACAGGGAGAAACAGGCTATGCTAAAAAAGATCGAAGCCATCATTCGTGAAGATAAGGTCAACGATGTCAGAGAAGCTCTAAAGAAAATCGGTATTGTCGGTATGAATATGATTGAGATTCGGGGACACGGGCGACAAGGCGGCATCAGTCTGGTGGGTCGTGCGGGTGCCTATCAGATAGACATGCTGACAAAAATACAAATAAATATAATACTGAGTGAGCAGAACCTTGAGGATACGATAGAAGCCATTCTCAATTCCGCTGGAACCGGCGCGCCTGGAGATGGAATCATCTTCATCTATCCCGTTGATGAGGTAATCCGTATCCGTACTCGCGAGAGGGGGCAGGAAGCGGTGATGTATCCCAACGATATCGACGAAAGGAAGAAAAAGAAGTGACACAATTAAGTGTCTTTCTTTACAAGACAACAAGCTCATCCCGTCAAGGCAAAGTGAACATCGGCTAATGTTTTCTTTGCCTTGACGTTATATCGTCACCGATTCGCATTGCATTCAATAGCAGACGCATCTGAGCAGTTTGCCGCGGAGGGTTTTAATATGCCGCCATCCGGCGGAAGATTTCATGCAACTTGATATGATAAAACAGGTGACTGAGGAACCGATGAGGCCGGTTCATATTTGAATTTGGCAAAGTCATAATTGTTGCAGAAACCGGACAAAAATGTTTAGCAAAAAACTCTTGACAACTTTTATAAAAGGGCATAGCTAGCACGACAATATTTTAACGAAGCCTAAATCTATTCAAAGATAGATACGGGGGAACCGGTATTTTGGGGCGAATTTCTTAAGAATAGGACACTTCCAGGTCCAAGCCCGTCAGCTAACCTCGTCGGCATTTGGGAGGAACACAGAAGATGTTTATTCTTCTATTATCGCTATTGCTGCTTTTGTTACCGGACGTTGGCGAAGAACTCATTTCATCGACTGCCAATTTTCAAGTTGTCTTTATTTGGTCCTGTCATTTCCATAAAAAAACAATACGAGGCACAACCAATCGTTTAATGTCATATAAACCTCCATAGATTTTAAAACACATCAAAGGAAAGCTAGACGATCATATACGACAAGTAGTGATCCGCGCCGGATAGAG
>JBEKJX010000122.1:0-8573 GCA_050011015.1 Smithella sp. | reverse complement strand
CGAATCCTCATTAAATTGGGCATAAGATATAACTACTTTAATGATTATGGATATTACGATTCTAGTATAGATATTAAGAAAGCATTATTAGCAGTGGAGAAGGAAAAGAAGCTAAGCGCACTCCGTAATAATGCAAACGCAGCAAAAAAAGATACTGAATACATAGACGAGATTGCTTATGAAGAATTGGCGCAAACATTATCAATGGCCAGAAACAAGGGAATTAAAATCTTTGCATATTATTACCCAAGCTTTCTTGAAAATTTTAATGAGGCAAGATTCAATTCATTCAAAGAAAGAATAGATAAATTGTTTACAAAACAGGACTGCATCTGGGACTTTCATCATGGCACAACTAATATAGACTTCAGGAAAGATCCCGGCAATTATTGTGATGGGGTACATTTAAGCCGCAAAGGCGCCAGTATTCTTATCAATGAAATAAATGCCAGATTAAATTCATATTATGGAAAATCTGTCTCATGCCCTCCCCAAGTGTGCCAATGTAATTGAGTTGCTTTTCAGAATTTTCACAATTGGTCTGACCCGCGCATATTCATTATTTTTCAATATTTCAAAGGCGATGTAAAATGGGTTTTAATAGATATTTGTCGTACCTAACCCGAAGGCTTCCACCTGTTTGGGGAGTGGGAAGAATTGTCGAGGCACTTAGAACATACTATACAAAAAAGTATTCGAATAGAAACGATAGTACGGTCATCATCAATGATTACGATGGAAATTTAAAGATGAGATTAGATCGTGCCGCCTATATGGGTGGGACTATTTACTGGATGGGCAGTCATCACAGACGGGAACTGGCATATTTATCCTCAATATGCAGACCCGACATGACGTTTGTTGACGTAGGCGCCAATATGGGTGAATTTACTCTTTTCATGGCCAAGCGTTTATCCAAAGGATCTGTGATTGCCTTCGAGCCAACAAAGCGGATGTTTGAAATATTGCAACAAAACGTCAAATTAAATGAATTCAACAATGTGAAGTTATTTAATATAGCTCTGGGAGACAGGGAAAGCAAAATGCCGATTTACACTTCGTCAGAAAATATAGAGCATGAGGTTTGGAATGAAGGGTTGTTTCGTTTATTCCCCAATGAGAACGTAAATGTATTATTAGAAGAAATCATGGTAGTTCCTTTCGACAAAATAGCGAAAGAAAATAATATTCAAAATGTGAACATCATTAAAATTGATGTCGAAGGCGCTGAGTTATACGTATTGAAAGGATTGGAACAAGTTTTAAAATTATTCAAACCCAAATTACTGATAGAAATTTCCAGAGAAGCCTTTGCGAACGCCGGATACACCGTTACCGACATCAGCAATTATATTAAAGATTATGGATATACAACTTATGGTTTCAATGCAAATAATAAACTTTATCAAATAGATATTGAGGAAGAAAGCAACAAATCAACATGGTTTAATGTATTTTGCCAATAGAATAAAACACAAATTGAATCTTCCCATAAGATATTCACAAAAATCATGAATCACTGCGACCCCAACCAGATTAATTGCATAAATGACCAGAAGATAATCCGTCGTTTATGGCAGAGCGTGTTTGCAAAACAGGTCGGAACAACCGTGCTCGCTCAGGGCACGATTCTTATCCTGGCGTTGGCCACAGCAGCCATTACCGCTCGCTGGCTCGGCCCGACAGGAAAAGGACAACTGGCTCTGGTCATGATGGTTCCAGCGATGTTTCAGCTGTTTCTCAACGCTGGTTTAGGACCTGCCAATGTCTACTATGTCGGATCGGGCCGACTCCCCGTCAGCCAACTGATGGAAAACGCGGTGGCGTTTTCCATACTGGGAACCGCAATCGGCCTATTGCTAATGTTAACGATCATAATATGCGGTTTGCGACCTGTAATTCTCCCCGGGGTTTCATCAGGCTATTTGATGCTGGGCATGATTGCTTTACCTTTGTTCCTTCTTAACGGCAACATGACCTCCATTCTCCAAGGTCTTCGACGCATTCTAACCATGAATATTCTCAGTGTCGCCGGAGCACTACTAACAGTCATTTTAATGGCAATAGTAATTATCGTGCTGGATTTCGGAATCCTTGGCGCACTGGTTGCCACACTTTCAGTGCAGGCAACAATGCTCCTGGCGATAGGATGGCGTGTAAAACAAGAAGGTGCACATTTCCGGCCAAAATGGAATGCACAAATTGTTAAACCAACTCTTGGCTACGGTATGAAAAGTTATATGGGCAACTTACTTCAATTTTTTAACTACCGGTTGGATGTGTTCATTGTTAACTTCTTTTTGGGACCAGCCAGTGTAGGGATCTATGGTGTGGCTGTTGCGCTCGCGGAACTGTTGTGGCAAATCCCTAACGCGGCCAGTTTCGTCATTTTCCCAAAATCGGCAAACTCCACTCCAGAGGACATGAATCGTTTTACGCCACGGGTATTCTGGAACATCCTGGCCATTACCATTATCGGGGCCATTGTTCTGGCGCTGTTCGGTAATCTGGTTATTCGCATTGTATTTTCCAGCGCCTTTCTTGACGCTTACATCCCTCTTCTGGTTCTGCTGCCCGGCGTTGTACTTCTAGGCGCGGGAAAAGTCTTAACCCATGACATGGCCGGCAGAGGCTATCCACAGTATAACTCCATCACTGCAGGGGTCTCTCTTGTGGTCACTGTAATCCTTGATTTCGCTCTAATTCCAAAGATGGGTGTGGCAGGGGCGGCGATCGCATCGACTATTTCCTATGCCTTGTCTTTTTTTGTAACATTGGGCTTTTACTTTTCTGTTTATCGAATGAAGAATGGAGACTCTCGCACATGAATGAACTCCATATTATGTTTATTCCGTCATGGTATCCAACAGACCACCATCCGGTACTCGGAACATTTTTTCGAGAGCAGGCACAGGCGCTGCGGACCGCGGGTATTAAGGTGGGGGTAATCTATCCCGATATCCGCAGTACAAGACAGCTATCCATTAAGAGTATCCGGGAAAATCATTTTCAAACAGTGATACGGGAGGAAGAAGGCATTCGTGTGGTTCGTTTTAATGGATGGAATCTGCCTAAATTTCGCAGAGGGGACATATTTTTCACTTACCAGACACAACGCCTGATTAAACTCTACGTTACACATTTCGGCAAACCTGATTTGATACATGCTCAATCAGCATTGTGGGGCGGGGTCGCAGCCCAGAAAGCTAAAGAACATTTAGACATTTCATATGTTATTACAGAACATTCTAGCCTCTATGGGCGAGGGCTAATAGAACCCTGGCAGGTCCCCTACTTAAAAAAAACATTTAATGATGCATCTGCTGTCCTGGCTGTAAGTCGCGCTTTAGGTAATCTGGTCGAGCCTTATATGAATGCGCCAAAAGTTGAGGTTGTACCCAATGTTGTTGATACCGACTTTTTTACTCTCCCGCATAACAGTCGTAACCATGAGTTTTTTAGATTCCTGTCAGTTGCGTTTCTTACGCCTATAAAAGGCTTCGACATCTTACTTCGATCTTTCTCTGAAGCATTTCGAGGAAGGAAGGAAATTGTATTGGAAATCGGCGGCGACGGCCCGCAGCGCATTGGGTTGGAAAAGCTGGCGGCGGAATTGGGGATTTCAGGACAAGTGCGTTTTTTAGGAATGCTTTCCCGCGAGGAGGTACGCTCTGCGATGTGGCGCGCAAACGCATTTGTTCTGGCCAGTTATATAGAAACCTTCGGGGTTGTTCTTATCGAGGCTCTGTCAACAGGGCTGCCTGTTGTTGCCACGCGTTGCGGAGGTCCTGAGGAATTTGTAACCCCAGAAGTCGGAATACTTATGGAAGCGGGAAATGTTAAAGCACTGGCAGCCGCTCTTGACGCAATTTACAGGGATAGCCTACAGTTTGACGCCGGATTACTCAGGAATTATGCAATAGAAAATTTTGGCGAGCAGAAATTAGTTACAAGGCTTTTCCGAATATATCAAAATGTGTTGACGAAATAAACGGATAATAATGATAAGTTCAAACCAGCATACAAATATTTCATTTAAGAATAATTTAAGTAAATTCATATTATTTCTCATACCCATAAGTGCGGTATTAGGTAATTATGCGGCAATAGCCAATTTTGGATTTTTGGGAATTAATGTATGGCGTTTGATAATCATCATTAGCAGTTTACTTTTTGCGGGGACGGGTTGGCTAAAAAACAAAAGTGGACGCATCTTCCCGCTCGTTTTATACCTTTGGCTGAGCTGGGGGGCATTATCACTGATATGGTCTCCAAACGAAACAAAGGGAATCTCAGACCTGGCAAACATCTTTCTTGCATTGCTCATGGTTTTTGCTTTATTTAATATGCGGGCTTATGAGGCCGACAACCTGAAAACATTATGTTATGGGTGGGTGGGCGCCTATATGATTGCCGGTGGAGTTGCGGTATGGGAACTTGTAACAGCAAATCATCTTGAAAACATTTTTATGGAGCAAGCGAAGCTTCACAATATCCCCGGTTTCATGACCATCAGCTTTTTCAGCAACCCTAATAATTACGGCGCTTTTATCCTTTTGTCAGCGCCGTTCATCTGGTGTGCCTGGCGGTCAGCAAAAGGGAAAGTCGCACAAATATTCTTTCTTGCACTTATGATAACAATACCGTTTTTTCTTACAACTTCGGGATCACGAATTGCTATAGCAGGCGTTGTCGCTCAGGCATTAGTCACATTGCTGATGCAAAAAAGAAATAAGATAAAAGGAATTGCACTTCTAGCGCTTGCCATAATGGTTTTGATTGCCAGTATATACATTGTAGCTGAACAGAAAGGTATGAATGCAATAAAATATTACCAATTTGCCGATAAAGTTTTGGAGGATCCTTCCTTCGTGACTCGTATCGATCTGTCCGTAACCGGTCTATTAATGCTTAGAGATTCATGGGGTATGGGGTGCGGTGCAGGCAGTTTTGAGAGTGTTGCTCAGTCAAGCCGTTATTCTCATCTTTTAAGCGGATTGTACGTTTCACATAATTTTTTGATTGAAGTCTTGAGTGAATACGGCATCATTATATTCGGTTTCTTTATCTATTGGTTTATCGGCCTGTTTTATGAAGCGCACCTAGCTCAACAAAGACTAACCGACAATGTTACTTTGCCTGAAAACATTTTCCCGAAAGTTCTTATTATCGCCCTGACAGGTTATTTATTCGCGTCTTTATGTCACAGTTCATATATGCAGGAAACAACCAACTGGACATTTCTTGGTACTGTAAATGTTATCGGAGCACACTTGTATGATTTACGATGTAAAGAATCGACCTGATTGTAAGCAAATTATAATCAGGTTGGATTTATATACATACTCGTTGGGGCGACTATAGATGATCAGAATACTGCATTTCGGTTTCCAGGTAGATATGGCAATAGGAATCAGAAACCAACTTTCATTTGAACGTTCGGCGGCGGCATCGCTTGAGCCTGATTTTTTGTGGGATACAAAATTTTTCACTTCTCAAAAAAAAGATGAATGCGATTATATTACATTTATTGATACAGATTCGTCCAACGGGATATTGAATCCCGTTACAAGATATTTTAATTTAAGATTCCGTGCTTTTGAATGGCTTAAAAATAATCGAAGTAAATACGACATTCTGCTTTTAAGATATTCACTTGCTGATCCTATACAATATATCCACAGTTTCTGGTTCAAAAACGTATTTACAATTCATCATTCTCTTGAGATCGGTGAAGCCGGACTTGCAGGCGGGGGAAAAGGATTTGCAAAAGCATTTTTAGAAAAGGAAATCGGCAAGCGTGTTATTGCAAGGACAAAAGGAATTATCGGCGTAACCAATGAAATAGCGCGCTATGAAAATGCCAGAGCAGCGGCAAAAAAACCAACGTACTGTTATCCGAGTGGCATTGATCTTGAAACAACCGAATTAGCGGAAGACGAGCGTACGGGTATACTGAAGCTATTAATAATTGCCTCAACCTTTGCACCCTGGCATGGGTTGGACAGATTAATTAATACGCTCAAGTTATCTCAAGACAAATTTGAACTGCATATTGTTGGAAATCTGAGTGATGAGTTGGTGAAATATTGTGCAGATGACGGAAGATTCATTATCCATGGTTTGCAAAATAAGGGATATATTCATAACCTTACAGCCAAATGTGATCTGGCATTCGGGTCATTTGCCCTAGATCTTATCGGAATGACTGAGGCATGCACGCTCAAAGCCAGGGAGTATCTCGCGTCCGGTCTGCCTGTTTACGCCAGCGATCGTGACTCCGCACTTTCTGATGCGTTCCCATTTTACCGTTACGGGGTGCTTGAAGCCACTACCATTCTTGATTATGCAAATACATGCCGGAAATTCAGCCGCGAGGAAGTCCGAACCGCCGCCGCACCATTCATTGACAAGAAAATCCTCATGCGTCGCCTTGCAGAGTGGATATCAAAGAACTACACCACCTAATATGAATAACAACTATTGAACATTACATGGAATGGTGAAAAAAGAAATCGCATGCGTTTTTTTATAAAAATATCCCTGATACTCATAATAGTGGTCAGTTTCACGAAGACGGCAATCTGTGAAGGTGTTAGCATTATAGCGGAGACTTCTGGGTACACGGTCTGGTGGGCCTATTCAGGAGAGAGAATAACACCGAAAAGCACAGCGCCGCTCCAAAAGGATACAGGAATTCATTTGTGCCTGGCAAAAAATGAAATTGAACCATTTCAGCTTGTTGTTTTATCAAAAAAGGCTGCAACAATTAATGTCAAACCGGGGGGAGCCGATGACGGACTTAATCTGCAGGTGTACAGCGTACGTTCCGTTAAAACTCAAAAGTATGGACCAATTCCCGATATCCTGGAGGAAGACGGCACACAGCAGGTTCGCGAAAAAGAAAATGCCGTTTATTGGATTAAAATAAAATCGTCCCCAACTACAAGAGCAGGCGATCACGAAGCTTTTTTGTATATTAACGGCACTAAAAAGATTAAATTAAAAATAACCGTTTTAAATTTTGTACTGCCTCAACGTCGCACCATGCACACCGTCGCACGGGTCTGGTGGAAAAAGGAAATGGAACAAAATATTTCCCTGTCAGAATTCTATGAGAATCTCAGCGAACATTTAATACTGAATGCCGGCACTGTTCTTCCCGGTCCAGCAGTTGTTTTTGATAAATATCAAAAGAAAATATCAATCGACTTTACTGCATTCGACAGGCAGGCAGATTACCTTTTCTCAAAACTTGGCTATGAAGGAATTTTTGTGCCATATTTTTTCGGCGGCGCTTCCGGTCTTGTCAGCAATAAGTGGTTAAATGAAATACCCGTAATGTCGGCAGAGTTCGAGAAATACTACGGAGATTATTCTGCGCAACTTACCGAACATTTAAGAAAAAAGGGGTGGCTGGATAAAACATATATCCAGGCGTGGGATGAACCGCAGCCCAAAGACTACGACACAGTATTAGAGATTTTACGAATCATAAGAAAAAATGCGCCACAACTGAAAATCTATCTTGCCTCGATTCCGGTAAAAGAATTTGAAGGATTTGTCGATGCATGGTGCATTCCTTTAAGAGAAAAATATTTTGATCCTGCATGGCCTGCATGGATAAAATCAAGAAAGACAAAAGGCGAAAAGATTTACGGATACCAAAACTATATAGAAAAGTATGCCGCACCTCCGCTGCATATGAGATTGCTGCCCTGGGAAGCTAAAAAATACGGATTATACGGAATTGAATGGTGGTCTGTAAATCACTGGGCACAATATTACGGTAAGGATAACCCGTTTCTGGAAGGTAGTGGAATCCTTATACACCAACCAAACGGTTCAACGAAAAAACCACTAAATTCAATCCGCTGGGAACTCTATTCAAAAGGTTTGGAAGATGCAGAATATTTGACTATTCTAGAAAACAAGGGTGGCGGAGAAAAAATATCGCAAATCATCAATCAGGTAGTCTTCGGTGTTGATGCTGAGCGTAAAACAAATGACCCTCATCTTGTAGAACAGTTAAGATTACAAATGGGAAAACAGATAGAAAAAATACTCGAATAGAAAGATTGTTAATATGGATTTAGCAGAAAAAAAACGAATAAAGCTGTTGCATTTAAAAACAACCGCTGGTGTTGGCGGAGCTGAAACACTGCTCGAATATTGGCCCAAATACCTTGATAAGGAAAGATTTGAGCAACTCGCGATTTTTGCAGAAAATGGACCTTTAATAGAAAAAATAAAAAAATCAGGAATGCATGTATACTGTTTTCCGGAAATGATGGGGGCGCGTGGTTTGTTTGAAGTAAGAAAACTCATTCGCTTAATACGAGAAAATCATATAGATATAATGCACGCCCACGGCGCAAGGGTAAATCTGTGGGGTTCCCTGGCATCGCTTTGTACCGGCGTTCCTATCATTTCAACAGAACATAACATAGATCTCTGGAGAGATAATGGTTTTATTTTTGAGTTAATTGACCGATTAAGTCAGAAAGTCAACAAATATAGAGTCGGCGTTTCTCAAGCAGTATGCAAAATGCTTTTAGAATCAGGAATGCCTG
>JBEKJX010000121.1:0-8613 GCA_050011015.1 Smithella sp. | reverse complement strand
ATGCTCTTTTTTTAAAAACTCAACGGCAGCCACCGGATTTATTCTTTCATTAAACTGATGTTTTATGTGTCCGGTCATGACAAGCCCCTGAACAAATATAACCGGCAACAGCAGCCAGAAAAAATCCTTTGCTGATAGATTGATTTCAGAAACATTCTGATTCCCTGTATCCTGAGAATCGATCAATATTACATTATTCCCGGTAAGAATTTTTCTGCTTTGCCATATAAGTATCGGAGCCATGATAATTGCAAAAAACAGAAATCCTGCCGCATAAAGCGCCATAACGGCAAATAATACGGTTAAAAGAATCTCTATAATACTTTCCCTTCTTGAAGGGATTGGGTCGCTGTGCCGTATAAGTATCGGAGCCATGACGATTGCAAAAAACGAAATATTTCTTACTGAATAAAGCGCCATGCTTGTAAATAATACGGTTAAAAGAATCTCTATAATACTTTGTTTTCGTTTTGAAAAAGCAAATTTAATGATCATGAATAGGAGTAGAATTTCGAATGGAATAATATCGATATTATGAAAGTTAGGTGATAAATATGCATCTATGTTATTTTTCAAAACACTGTTTGACAGCACTGTAAAGGGCTGCATTAAACCTTTTAAACCGCTTGGATTGCATAAAGATACTATTATCAATAATGACATGATAAAAATGAGCTTTTTAGCTTTTGCCTTATAAATGACCTGTTGTGTCTCTTTTATCAAGAATACCTGTACGATGTTTCCCAAAAAATAAATTCCGCAAAGTACAAATCCTAAAATAAAAGCGCCATGGAGATTTACCCAGAGAAGCATTAATGCCGGCAGGGCATAAATATAATTTTTGTTTTTATATTGGTACAAATCCAGGATGTAATACCATGCAATGAAAATCAGTATTGAAAAGATATGAGGTTTTGCCTGCCACAGCACTGATGAAGCGCATATGACCAGCAGAGCAACACATGTGGTAATAATAGTATTGCCATTTTCTTTCTTTAAAATCCTGAACAGCAGATAATAGGTAAAAGCGATAAGAAAGGAAAAAAAAATCACAATGCCAGTAAGCCCGTCCAAGTGATGATAGACAAATGCCATTATCACCTGCGAAAGCCACTCATAGGCAATATATTGAAGAGGCGGTGTCGTTGCGAAGAAAATGTCATAATTCGGAACCGAGAACGTATTGAGAACGAATTCTCCAATTTTTATATGCAAGCCGGTATCGCAATCTACAAGCAATATCGAAGGAACTCGAAGAGCAAGGAACATGAACAAGAGGAAAAAAATGACGTCGGCAATTGAAGGGATAAAGAATTTTAGTTTATTTTGCATGCCTGATAATTTTCATACACTTCATATACATCGACGATGATTAGATTTATTTGACTTGATAATACATTGGGTCCTCACAGTGCGTAAATATAGGAATTTTAAGTTTATATGTCAACTATTTTAAACTAAACATTACTAAATGTTGCATCGGTTGCCTGAATTATTAAAACAACTTCACGGGGTGTTATCCATGAAATAAATTTCTCTTGCCTGACAAAATATGGAGGAAACGATTTAAAATAGTTAATATGATGGACTTATAATTCTTATTGGCGTAAATCAGAAAATATTGTAAACAATGCAATTATGAATATTTAATGAATGACTTTACGGAAAGACAAAGCATGAAATTTATATTGATTTATCCGAAATGGGAAAAATTAGACAGACAAACACGGTTTACATTGCCACCGCATGGGCCTGTTGTTTTTGCCGCGGCTTTGCCTGACTATGTGGATGTGGAATTTATTGACGAAAACATACGAGATATTGATTTCGATCAGACGGCTGATTTTGTGGGTATTTCCGTAATGCTGACCGCGCAAATAAAACGCGGCTGGGATATCGCCGATACCTTCCGTAAAAAAGGAATCAAAGTAATGTTTGGCGGCATCGCCACCATGCTTCACGCCGAAGAAACCCAGGAACACGCCGATTGCGTCTTTCTGGGAGAGGCTGAAGGACGGATGGAACAGGTATTCGCGGATTTTAAGAACGGCAAGCTGCAAAAGGTTTATAACTATATGCAGAATTTCCCGGCTATTGAAAGCGTAGGAACAGCAAGGCGCGGTATTTTAAACCGCGATATGTACAACTACCGCGGCGTGCAAATGGTTGATCTGGTGCACGCATCGCGTGGCTGCCGGTTTAACTGTTATCCCTGCTGTGTTAATTTTCTGGGTGGCAGAAGTTTCCGCCCCCGCCCTTTGGACAAAGTTGTCGATGAAATGGCCGGCATTAATAACAACAGGCTTTTCATTGTGGATAATTCACTGGCGCAGGATAAAAAATGGGAAATGGATTTGTTTCGGGAAATGATCCCTCTGAAAAAGAAATGGTGCTGCCATCCCATTGAAGATGACGACAAGGTGCTCGATCTGGCCGCGCAGGCCGGCGCGTGGTTTGTTTATCAGGCGATTTTCGATTCTTCAGATTTCATCCGTGACCGCATCAAGCGCTATCATGATTACGGCATAGCGGTGGAAGGAAGCATTCTGCTCGGGCTCGATTATCACACCGAAGATTATATAAAAAAGCTGGTTGATTTTCTGCTGGAGATTGATCTGGACATGGCGGAATTCACCATACTCACTCCTTTTCCTCACACCCGCACTTTCGACGATTTGCATAATGAGAAAAGAATTTTTTCCTACAACTGGAACGATTACACTTGCGGAAAAGTTGTTTTTCAGCCTAAATTACTCATTCCCGAACAATTGCAGTCACTTTATTATTACGCCTGGGATAAATTTTATGAGGAAGAGCCGCAAAATTATAAAATGTTCAAGATGTTGAAAAAAGTAATGGATAAAGAAAAAGCAGACGGCACATACAAGCCGCGCGTTCGTCAGTGATACCAAATCATATTATTTGGCTAAATTGTCATAAGTATTACAGACAGGGAAAGGAGATGTTCACCCAATGGAAAAAAACAAAAGCAAAGCTGCCGTAGTTATAGACGGCAGCAATGTCAGCTTCAATGATATTATTGCCGTCGCGCGATACGGGGTTCCGGTGCTGATAAGTAAATCGGGCAATTTCATAAAGAAAATGGAAAAAACTCAAAAAATCCTTATGGAATCCATGCGCGGAGGGATACCGGTTTATGGAGTGACAACCGGTTACGGCAAATCGTGCGGCAAACGCATGCCGCTGGATATCGCCCTGAAAAACGGCATCAATATTCTTCGTTTTCACGGCTGCGGCACAGGAGAACCCATCGGCATTGAAGAAACGAGAGCCGCCATGTTGTGCCGTATTATTTGCCTGGCACGTGGTTATTCCGGTGTATCCATTGCCCTGCTTCAGCAACTGGCCGATTTCCTGAACCATGGAATAACACCCGTCGTTCCCTGCGAAGGTTCGGTCGGCGCGTCCGGCGATTTAACGCCGATGTCCTATATCGGAGCCTGTCTGATGGGAGAACGCGAAGTTATTTATCAGAATAAAATAATGCCCGCGGCAAAGGCCATGAAACTGAAGGGATTAAAGCCCTACCGTTATCTGCCCAAAGAGCCTCTGGCGATGGTTAACGGCACAACCACGATGACAGGAATAGCGGTTTTAGCCGTCGAATCGGCCTGGCGAATTTTGTGCGCCACGATTTACGCGACGGCGCTTTCCATTCACGCGCTTAAGGGAAACGCTCAACATTACCATCCAGTAATCGCTCAGGCAAAACCATTTCCCGGTCAGGCGTTCGTTGCAGCCCAGATTATCAATCTTTTAAAAACTAAAGTGCCGGCGCATCACCTGGAAGATGATTCTCTGGACACTTTGCAGGATCCTTATTCCCTGCGCTGCGCTCCGCAGGTGGCTGGCGTTTTATATGACGGACTGGACTGGATAAAAAAATGGGTGGAGATTGAAGCCAACAGCTCCAACGATAATCCGATTTTCGATCCTGCGACAGGCGAGGTGCTTATGGGCGGAAATTTTTATGGCGGGCATATCGCTTTTGCCATGGACGGATTAAAAGCCGCGTTGGCTTCCGTCGCCGATATGTGTGACCGCCAGATAATGCTTCTGGTTAATCCGAATTCCAACAGAGGACTCCCCGGCGATCTGGTAAGAAACGCAGAAAAGAAAAAGGGATTGCATCATGGCTTCAAGGCCATGTCCATTTCCTCTTCCGCGCTGACGGCGGAAGCTCTGAAAGCAACCATGCCGGCAGCTTCATTCTCCCGCTCCACGGAATCTCATAATCAGGACAAGGTCAGCATGGGAACAATCGCCGCGCGCGACGCCGAAAGGATCTGCACGCTGACGGAACGTGTTGTGGCCATTCATCTTTTGACGGCAGCACAGGCTTACGATATAAGAAACAATATCGGCGCCAGACCGCTTCTGATCAATCTCATGGAAAAGATCAGATCTGTCAGCGCGCCGGTAATAGAAGACAGGGCAATGGATAAAGACATTGAAAATATTTGCACAGCAATAAAATACTCCGATTTTTTTAAAATAAAACAATGAATGAAAATAAAAAAAGTTTTGAAGTAAAAATAAGAGTGCCATTTTTCGATCTCGACCCCATGCAAATAGTCTGGCACGCTAACTATTTAAACTATTTTGAAATCGCGCGGGCCGCGCTTTTCGAAAATAGCGGCATTGATCTTTATTCCTTTTACGACAAGTACCAGTTAATCTTTCCCATTATTAAAACGTCTACCAAGCATATTCTTCCTTTGCGTCACCGCGATGAAATTATCTGCAAGGCGACACTTGTTGACGCTTATGTTAAACTGATTGTTGATTTCGAAATCAGGAAAGCGACGGATGGCAAAATCTGCGCCCGCGGCCGGACCGAACAAGTAACAGTGAAAGCTCCTGAAATGGAAACGATATTCAGCATTCCGGAAGAAATTCGCCACGCTTTTGGTTTTTAAAATGGAAGACGTTTTACAAAAATCTTTTATCGCCGGTCTGGAACGTCTTGTTGCCCGGGCGGAGCTGCTCGATTCCATCAATGTATTTCCGGTTGCCGATGGAGACACTGGGAGAAATCTTTCCTTAAGCCTTGCTCCACTGCGCGGCATTGGCAAACCGAAGGAAAAACTTGTTCATCAGCTTCTTTTATCGGCACGTGGCAATTCCGGAAATATCGCCTCTCAGTTTTTTTCAGCTTTTTGCGCCGCGGAAAATGTTGCCCAACTTGCAGAGCGCGCCAGAGAAGGCGCTAAAAAAGCGTGGCAGGCAGTGAGCAATCCGCGTCCGGGCACAATGTTAAGTGTCTTTGACTCTCTTGCTAATTCATTATTGGAAGAAATATCTCCAGATCAACAAACAATAAATACTATCATCGGCTCTCTGGAAAAAGCGGTCCATGAAACTTATGAACAGTTGCCCCGGTTACAAGAAGCCGGGGTCGTTGATGCCGGCGCCCTGGGTATTTATATTTTCTTCGAAGGTTTTTTTTACTTTCTTGCCGGTCTTCCCGATAATTGCCGCCCGATTACCGAAACATTTACAAATCGCCTGCGGATATTACCTGCGTTTCAGGAAAAGACCGAATCAGGTTATTGCGTTGATTTTGTCGTTAAGGCTCCCCGTTATTCGCCTGATGAAGTAAAGATAATCACCAGCACAGAAGAGAATGTGATTATCATTCCTGACGGTGATTTTTATAAAATACATTTGCACACCGGAAACAGGGAAAAGGTCAGGGATCAAATAAACGGGCTGGGCAATGTTGTTAACTGGGAAGATGATGATCTGGCTTCGCAAATTAACGAATTCAAATCTTCCAATACAGCTCTTACATTCCACATAATGACCGATGCCGCCGGTTCAGTGACAAATCGGGATGCGAAAAAATATGGCTTTACGCTCCTCAACAGTTATCTGACGATTGGCGAAAAATGCCTGCCCGAGACTTATTTTCATCCCGAAGAACTTTATCGTGCGATGAAGAAGGGAATAAAGGTGTCCACTTCACAGGCTTCCGTTTATGAAAGGCATCAGTTTTACGAAAATGCCCTGGAGCGGTTTGAAAAAGTTTTATATTTGTGCGTGGGCTCCGTTTACACCGGCAATTATTATGCTGCTCTAAAATGGCTGAAAGACGACAATAAACAGGAAAATTTCATGATAATGGACACCGGAGCGGCATCGGGCAGATTAGGAATAATAGCTCTGGCCACAGCCCGTTATCTTACCGAAACAAACGATATGAAAAACACCATTGTTTTTGCCAGGAAAGCTGTTAAAACCAGCGAGGAGTATATTTTTATTGATAAACTCCAATATTTGGCTGAAGGCGGACGTGTTTCCAAAACCAGCGCATTTTTTGGTGAAATGCTGAGTGTGAAACCGGTGGTATCCCCTCTGCCTGAAGGAGTAAAAAAAGTCGGTACGGTCAGGAATCCGGAAGATCAGGTAAGGTTTGCTTTGGCGAAACTCGACGCATCGATCATAGACGATTCCAAAGCTCTCATCATGCTGGAATATTCCGATAACAAGAATTGGGTAGAGGGCACTGTTAAAAAAATGGTGGAAGAGCGCTATCCGCAGGCAGAGATCATCGTGCAGCCGTTATCACTGACTTCCGGTGCGCATATGGGGCCGGGGACGTGGGGAATAGCGTTTCTGCCTGACTCAAAGGCTCCGTAAAACGTCCATCTGCTGCGTTGCGTTTCATCCTTGAGGCGCTGCGGCGTATGAAAAAATACGTCTCACTTCCAAGGCTTCGCGCGCCTTGCATCTGGAGCTTTTTACGAAGCCTTTAAATGCAATATAATTTACCATATAGTTTTCTGTGATATTTAATTACATTAAGGATATATTTGATATGAAATCAATATTGAGATTTTTCACTTTATTTCTTCTTAATTAAATAATAAAAAAGTAAGGAAATAATTAATATCATACATAGTTTATATGGGTGCAAAAAACAATAAAAACCGTTTTGCTTTTGTGATTCCCGTTTACAATCATGCCGGAACTGTGGCGCAGATTGTCGCAGACGCGCAGGCACTGGGCTTTCCAGTTTTTGTTGTTGATGACGGTTCAACCGACAACACTTACGATCAAATTAAAGAAATAACAGGCATTAAAATTTTGCGGCATGAGCAGAATCAGGGCAAGGGCGCGGCCATTATGACCGGCTTTGCCGCAGCCTCCGCTGTGGCCGATTTCGCTATTACAATAGACGCCGATGGACAACACTATCCCCAAGACGCGCAAAAACTAATCAAGGCCATTCCGAAAAAAACGCGGTCTATTGTCGTGGGAGCCAGAGATTACATGCCCGGCGAACATGTTCCCTGGACAAGCAGCTTCGGACGGAAATTTTCCAATTTCTGGGTAAGAACCTCCGGCGGTCCTGCAATTTCCGATTCTCAAAGCGGATTTCGTATTTATCCCCTGCCTGAAGCGCTTAATTTAAAGACAAAGACACGGCGTTTCCAGTTTGAGGTGGAAATTTTAGTAAAGGCCAGAAGAAACGGCATCCCGGTAATCGAAGCTCCCGTAAGAGTTAATTACAATCCTAACGGGGCAAGAATTTCTCATTTTCGCCCCTTTGTGGATTTCATGCGCAACTCCTCAACCTTCACCCGCTTGATTTTCCGCCGGATATTCTCATTAAAATAATTATTATCCCGTGAATAAGACACAGAATGTCATTATATATCATATATCCTCCGCTGGCGGAGGTATCCGCTTTACTTTTTTTGTTTCAGGCTTTTTGTCTTGCCACCACCTGTAAAATATGTTTTATAAAATCAGGTTCTGATACCGATAAACAAACCAATTTAAGGGCTTGCATGTGTCTCTGCGTAAATATAAAATCAAATGGTCCATTGTTTTCATCATCACCCTGATTGTAGCAGCCCTTTTTTACTGGGAATCCAAAAACCTGAAAATCGAAACGGATATTCTGGAATCAATGCCGCAAAATGATCCGGTGCTGACCGACGCACGTAAGATTATCAGGCATTTACCCATTCAGGACAGACTATTTATTGATTTGGGCCACGAATCCGCAGATCCTGATAAACTGGTCAAAGCGGCGGTTATCCTTTCCGGCAAGCTCAGCAAAAGTGGTCTTTTCACCAAAGTCGGCATAGGGGATGACGCCAAGAATTTCCCCGAACTTATAGCGCATGTAAACAATAATCTGCCTTCGCTTTTGAGCGCTTCCGATCTTGAGCAAAAAATTCAACCGCTTCTTAAGCCTGACAAAATCCGGGAGGCGATGGCGCAAAACCGTCAGAGCCTGGAACAACTCGAAGGAATCGGCCGCAGCGAAATGATGGCGAAAGATCCTTTGGGTTTCTCCGGCATAATTCTTAGCCAATTGTCCGCTTTGCTTCCCGCCAATAAGGCGCAATTTTATGAGGGGCAATTGATTTCTGAAGACGGCAAGCACGCGCTCATTATCGCCCAAATCGCCGGATCGGGCACGGATACGGCAACAGCGGCAAAAATCGAAAAAACGATCGAAGATGGCGAGCAGGAATTAAAAGCTGATAAGAGTTTACAAGGAGATAAGTATACGCTGACCTCTGCAGGCGCGTATCGCGCAGCGCTCGATAACGAAACTATCGCTAAGCGTGATAC
>JBEKJX010000120.1:0-8627 GCA_050011015.1 Smithella sp. | reverse complement strand
CCACAGGCGTGTATCCGTCGCCGGAAATGGCCCGCAGCAGCTTGACCTGCATATTGAGGCCGATTTCACCTACTTCGTCCAGGAATAAGGTTCCTTCGTCGGCCACATCGAGATAACCTCTTTTGTCCATGTTGGCGCCGGTAAAAGCGCCTTTTTTATAACCGAAAAACTCGCTCTCCATGAGAGCTTCCGGGATTGCGCCGCAATGGACGGTGACAAATCCTTTTTGGCTTCTGTCGCTCGTCTCGTGAATGGCCTTGGCCACAAGTTCTTTTCCTGTTCCCGACTCTCCGTAAATAATAATATTGGCCGGATTCGCGGCTGCCTGAAGGATAAATTCGTAAACATCCTGCATGACCGGGCTTTTGCCGATAATATCACAAAACCGGTATCGTTCCCGAATGGACGAACGCAGACGGATATTTTCTTTTTTAAGAGATTCCTGGCTTTCCAGCAGAGCGGCTTCGGCCTGCTTCCGTTCGGTGATATCCGTAAATGAGGCAATAAATTGACCGGCGTCCGGAATGCGCCCGATCCGGATAAGGATGTCGAACTTTTGTCCGCTGCGGTGGGCTATCCTGCATTCATGTTCGATAGGCTTGTCCCCTTTACGACGGGAGAAGCACGCCATAAGGGCATTACGATTTTCCGAAGTGATAAAGTCCGTGAATTTCATCTTGCCTTCTATTTCGGTTTCCTCATAGCCGGACATTTCCACAAAGCGGTCGTTGACCATGGAGATAAGCAGCGACTCTTCTATGATCGCCAGGGGCAAATTGGCATTTTCAAAAACGCTGCGGTAACGCTCCTCGCTTTTTTTCAGTGCGTGCTCCATTTGTTTACGTTCCGTAATATTTCTGCCTTCTCCCAGAATGGAGACAGGTTTTCCGTTTTCATCTCTGATAAAACTAAACTTTATTTCTCCCCATACATTTCGGCCATCTTTGCAGCGAAATTCCAGTTCCACCGAGCGGTCTAAAACATAGTCCGGAGGTTCGGCCATGGCTATAGGCATCTCATTGGAAAAGAAGTCCATCGCTTTCTGGAAAGATTCAGCCGTGAGAAGCCTTTTTAGCAGGAGTTTTTTGAGCTCTTTGAAAGTGTATCCCAATAATTTTTCTACTGACGGGCTTACATAGGATACATTTAAATTCAAATCCATCAGCCAGACCTGATCTTTCATGTGGTCGGCGAGCAGACGATACTTGGTTTCACTGTCTCTTAGCGCCTCTTGCGCTCGCTTGCGTTCGGTAATGTCGCGGAGATTAACAAGTCCGCCTTGAATTAATTTATCTTGGACGATATTGTTTGCCGTAATCTCGAAAGTACGCCAGCTTCCATCCCTATGTCGAAGACGAACTTCAGATTGCAAAGTGGACGCACTTTTATCTTTGGCCAAAACCAGCGATGCATCCGTTAATGACTTCACGTCATCCGGATGGACAAGATCAAATAAATTCGATCCAATTCTTTCCTCAACCCTAAATCCCAAAGCCTTCTCAATTGCGGGATTTTCATAGAAGATAATTCCCTTTCGATTTGTAAGAACAATAATATCCGATGACTGTTCGGCAAGCGTTCGGAATAAATGTTCCTCATTGCGCAATTCTTCCTCCATCTTTTTGCGTTCGGTGATGTCACGTATAATTCCTCTAAATCCCGCAGGCTTACCTGATGAATCTATTTTTAAAGATGCAGATGCCTCTATATATCTTTTAGCCCCGTCTTTTCTTGCCATCTGCCAGTCGAATCCCTTGGAAGGTTCACCTGTTCTGTATACTTTATTGAACATTTGAAAAACTTCTCTAGCGGTTTCTTGGTCCATAAACTGTTGGTTGTTCATGCCCAGCAATTCTTCTTTGGAGTATCCGGAAAGTTTGCATAGTGCATTGTTGAAAAATGTAAAATTACCGGCAAGATCCACTTCGTAATAACCGTCCTCAATATTTTCCAGAATAGTCCGATGTTTTTCTTCACTCAAACGCAATGATTCTTCCATTTGTTTGCGTTCGGTGATGTCACGTACAATTCCCTTAAACCCTACTGCATTACCTGATGAATCTTTTCGTAACGATGCAGATATTTCCAAATACCTTTTATCCCCGTCTTTTCTTGTCACCCACCAACCGAATCCTTTGGCTGGTTTTCCTGTTTTGTAAACTTCATTATATGCTTCGAAAAGTTTTTTTGCGGTTTCTTCATCTGTATACTGCCGGTAGTCCAGACCAATCATTTCTTCTTTAGAGCGGCCATGGAGCAGGCATAATGAATTGTTGATAAAAGTAAAATTACCGGCAAGATCAATCTCATAATAACCATCTTCAATATTTTCAAGAACAGTCCAGCATTTTTCTTCGCTTTCGCCTTGTAATTCTTGTGCCAATTTCTTCCAATCGACAGTATTTTTAGTTCCGGGTTTAGTTTTATGCAATTCGTTGCCCTTTTTTCTCATGGGTATTTTTACTCTGATTTAATTTATTAAATTTAAAACGGTTCTCCGAATGGATCAGAATTTTCACGTTTTAGTTTCCATGAGATGTAATCTTCAAGTTTCTTGATGGCATCGCCGGATGTTTTGACGAATTCCACGCCTATCTCATAAGAGGCGTCTTCAATAATAACTTTTATCCATTTTACTTTTCCGAGGGCGGTTATATTATTGTGCAGAGTTTTTGTTATAACGTCTATTTGAAGGAGGGTATCAACGGGAAACATTTCACGGGAATAAATTTTCGCACCATACATAGAAATATCCTTACTGCTGTCATAGATGACTTTCTGGCTTTTACCTTCAGGGACAACGGTTATGGTGACATCGCTTTCTTCTTTTAATCTTGGCGCTTTTCTTCTTTCGACCATCCAATCCTTCCTTTTAAAATGCCCTGGTTTCACTCTTTCCTTCAAAACTTATTTATTCATACCTTAGCTATAAGAAACTCAAACTTATATGTCAATTAAATATTGAACATGAAAATGAGGCGATGCCCATGTTTATCGTCGGGCATGAATAGTGATTATTACGAAAATCCGGCATCTTCTTCAAGGTTGCAGATTTAAGGGAAGAAAGAAACGGAAATGGGATTAGATGTATTGATGAAAGGCCGGTTCGTACATAGTTGATTTGATATGGCCGGGCAGATCAGCAGGCGCAGGCATTCGGGTAAGTCCCCGCGCGAAAACGATATTTGCAACAGCCAGCGCAATATATGCCGATACCTCGCGAATACGGTTAAGCGATGGGAAAATGCGTCCTGTTTTCAAATCATCCGCGGTAACCAGTTGGACCAGCGATTTGGCGGCGGCTGTGAACATTTCATCCGTAACACGTGATGCCTCTGACGCAAGCACTCCTAATCCGACGCCGGGGAAAATATACGCGTTGTTCGCCTGTCCCGGCACAAAAGTCCGGCCATCGATATTAACGTCAGGGAAAGGACTGCCGCTGGCAAAAATGGCGCGCTTGTCTGTATGACGGTAAGCTTCTTCAGCGGTGCATTCGGCTTTGGATGTAGGATTGGAAAGTGCGAAAATTATCGGTCGCTCGTTTATCCTGCCCATTGCCTTAAGGATGTCGGGAGTAACGGTACCGGGTTGACCCGATACGCCAATGATCGCAGTCGTCCTGACAGCCTCAACCGCCGAGAAGAGATCTTTGCGGAAAGGATAATCATGGGCATAGGGAAGTTTGTGCTGGGGCAGATCTGTGCGGCTTCCGACGACAAGTCCTTTGGAGTCCACAAACCAGCAGTTGCCGTGAGCGGCATTTAGCGATAGGCCTTCTTCCATCATTGCCGAGGAAACAAGATTGCCTATGCCGATAGCGGCTTCGCCCGCCCCTAAAAACAACAGACGCTGTTCCGATAGCCTGCCGCCGGTAATCTGCAGCGCGGAATATAAACCGGCCAGTACGACGGATGCGGTTCCCTGTATATCATCGTTAAACATGCAATATTTATCGCGGTAAGCTTCCAGCAGGCGGAAGGCGTTCACGTTTCCGAAATCTTCCATTTGAATCATGACACCGGGAAAGAGTTTCGTGGCCGCGGCTATAAACTCTTTTATCAGAGAGTCGTATTCCTTGCCCCGCAAACGAGTCTCCGGCAGGCCGATATAATCCGGCGCTTTCAGCAGTTCCTGATTATTTGTTCCGACATCTATCGTAACCGGCAGACATAATTTAGGATCAATACCCGCGCATGCGGTATAAAGCGACAATTTGCCAATGGGTATTCCCATTCCGTTGGCGCCGAGATCTCCAAGTCCGAGGATACGTTCGCCATCCGTGACAACAATAACGCGAACATTTTTATACGGCCAGTTTTTCAATATCTTTTTTATATTGCCGCGATCATTTTTGGTAATGAATATGCCGCGGGGTTCGCTGAAAATCCTGCTGAACTCCTGACAGGCCTGCCCGACGGTAGGAGTATAGATAATAGGTGTCAGTTCTTCCATATTATCAATCAGAACACGATAGAACAGATTTTCATTGCGATTTTGTAAACCCGTGAGATAAAGATATTTTTCCAGATCGTTTGTTTTACGCCGGACATTACTTATTATATGCAAAGCCCTTTGGGCCGGAGAGAAAATGCGCGGCGGGAGTAATCCCTGCAAACCGAGAGCTTCGCGCTCATCCGCGTTAAAAACTGTTCCCTTATTCAAGATGGGATCCTGAAGCAATGTTCTCCCTCGGGGAATTTTAGCCGGGCGAGCTTTAATGGTCTGGTTTGACATGGTTTTTCTCCTGAACCAATTGTTGATTAATGTTTGCTTTTGCAGCATTGAAGTATAAGAAGAAGAGGATTGTGTCAATAAAATAATAATGCCATTTCGCCTGTTATTACCGCCTTGCAAGCGGTAATTGCCGTTAGGATAAAAACCTTATTACCGGTGAATTACGCCGTTATGGCGTGGTTCACATACCCCTCGTCGCCTTCTCCTTACCGGGAACGGACCCATATCAGGCGGCGGCTTCCAATCGAAATGGCATAAGAAATGAACTATCCTGATAAAATATTTTGCGATCAATATTTCCTTGACATATAAAAGTGAAAGTTCTTATACTCCGCACACAATAATCAGAGTCAAAAAAATAATACTAAAATTTAAAGAACGGAGGCAATGAACATGGCAGAAGAAAAAGGATTGAACAAGCCGGTAAAGTTGAAAGCGGATTTGGCGGCGTTGCTTGGCGCTAAAGCACTTCCACGCACGGAGATAACCAAAAAACTGTGGGATTACATTAAAGCCAACAAGCTGCAAACAAAGACAGTCAATGGAAAGCCGGAGAACGCCGGAAAAAATATTGTGGCGGATGCCAAATTAATTAAAATATTTAATAACACCAAAGTTACCGGCAAGAGCGGCAAGGTAGTTGATTTCACGAAATTAAAAGAAGGCCAGACTATTGATATGATGCAAATTGCCTCGGTTGTAAGCGCTAATATTGAATAGATTGAAAACAAATCATTGTTTTTTCAAAACAGGCAGGTCTAACATCCTGCCTGTTTTGTTTGCTCCAGTACCCTTCTCGATTAATATTTTCCAAATACAATCTTTGGCGGTTACAAACGTTGCTCTTTATTTTCAACATCAAATAGAAAATGATGTTCGATACCGCATGGGACATCCATCCTATTATTGATTTTGTAACAAATGCCGTATATGATTATTCCGATAAATCGCAGTTGGTTGAAGGAATTCAGGAAACATAAAACATGGACACAAAAAAAGCCATATTGTGGCCTGTAGTAATATCGGTTTTAATTCATGTATCACTGCTCGCGGCGGCAGGGATGATTGATTTGCGCGATAACATAAAGCAAGTGGAAACAATTTCAGTAAGCATTAAAGAACCTGAACCGGGAGAGGAAAAAACAACAGCGTCTAAAAATGAAAATAAAGCAAAGGAAAAAATAAAATCGACTCAGTCCCCAAAAGAAAAAGGGGTTGACATCAACAATGATGATTGGCGCGAGGATACAATCTATTTAGACAGTAAAGATGTCAAATATGTTACTTATTTAGCCGATATCAAAAAAAAGCTCTCACAAGTTTGGAACAATCCCGATTGGAAATATCCCCCAAATTCTTACGAAAAAAATGAAGAAGGAACTGTTGTCGTAAAAATATCCATTGACGCCGATGGCCGTCTTGCCGGTGTATCCATTATGTCTTCGTCGGGATATGCTGACCTTGATAACGACGCGTTAAATGTTGTCCAGGCCACTGCACCGTTTGAACCATTGCCTGAATATTATGACCTGTCGCGCTTGAATATAATCACATCTTTTATCTACAGTATTCCGGATTAGAATTTTTTTACAACCTTACATGAACTGATGTGCAAACAATTAACAAGCTTTCATAACGCTCCGGTATTATCTGAAAAATCCGCACAGTAATTGAATTCGGCAGCGAACGCATTCCCCTTCGCGGGCTTTGGGGTTTTGCTCGCGAATACAGAATTATAATTTACAAATGAGGTTTTATTTCATCAATGCTTGTATTGGCCTGACGCAGCAAATCAAGAACTTTAGCCTGCTTGATCGCGGGCAGAGATTGAATCTTTCCCATTTGATCATTTATGTCATCAATTTTCGCTTTTAAATCAGCCAGCAATGGAGATAAATTGATCGGCTGTTGAGCTAACCGCGGTTGTTTTAATTCTTCTAATTGAACGCCGGCTTTGATTTTTATTTCTTCCAGATATTCGGGGATTGTTACATCAAATCCCATATTTTGTCTGATTAAGAAAGCCAACTGATCCTGTGCGGCAGGTTCACCGTGTACCAAAAAGACTGGCATTTTCTTATTTTGAAAATTTCCCAGCCAATCCAAAAGCTGGCTTTGTCCGGCGTGGGCGGAGAAACCGCCGATAGTCCATATTTTGGCTTTTATGGCAATGTCCTCGTTAAAAAGGCGGATTTTTTTAGCGCCGTCAACGATATTGCGGCCCGGAGTTCCTTGCGCCTGAAAGCCTACAAAAACGATGCTTGCTCCCGAACGCCACAAATTATGCCGCAGATGATGTCTGACTCTTCCAGCGTTGGCCATGCCGCTCGCGGAAATAACGATAGCCGATCCTTTCATATCGTTGATTTTCATGGATTGCTCAGTTGATGAAGAAAACTGAAGCTGCGGCAAATCTAAAGGGTCTTCGCCATTTTTCAGAAGGCTCTGCGTTTCTCCGTCCAGATATGATCTGAAGCGGCGGAATATCTCTGTTGATTTAATAGCCAGCGGACTGTCCAGAATTACAGGTATGTCTTTAGGCAGCCTTCCATCACGGTTAAGAAGATAAAGCGAATAAAGCATTTCCTGAGTTCGTTCCACGGCGAAAGCAGGAATGATTATTTTTTCTCCTCTGGAATAACTGTACTGAATTGCTTCGGCCAGTTCATTTAAACTGTCCTCTTCCCCTTTGTGATTACGGTCGCCGTAAGTCGACTCCATAAAAAGAAAATCCGCTTCACTCATGGTGGTGGGATCTTTCATTAACAATTGATGACGGCGGCCGATATCGCCGGAGAAGATTAACTTTGAGGATGAACCGTTTTCTTCGATAAATAATTCCACTATGGCCGCGCCTAAAATGTGGCCAGCGTCTTGAAAGTTGACTTTTATCCCGTTGCCGGGAGTAAAAATTTCATTGTAGGTTTTCGTTTTAATTAATGGGCCTACAGCTTCGGCATCTTTTGTTGAATAAAGCGGTTCAATACCGTTAGATTTTCCGTACCGCTGCATTTTTTTTAATTTCCATTTTGCTTCTGTTTCCTGAATATGAGCACTGTCCAGAAGCAATATCTTTATCAAGTCTCCCGTCGGTTCAGTCGCGTAGACAGGACCGTTAAAGCCATTTTGCACCATACGGGGGAGCAATCCTGAATGATCAATATGCGCGTGGGTGATAAGGAAGAAATCAATTTTTGCCGGGTCATATATATCCGTGTCCCAATTACGTTTTTCAATTTCTGCGCTGCCCTGATGCATGCCGCAATCAACAGCGAATCTAACCTTGTCTGTTTCTATAATGAAACACGAACCGGTAACAGCTCTTGCTGCTCCGAGAAATTTAATTTTCATGAAAATCCTTTGTTAACGAATTTTATTTCAGATAACACAATTTACGGTCAAACGTCTCTGCAGCCGGAGAAACACCCTCCCCGGTCCTCATTAATTCATGATGGTAAATTTTTTTTAAAATTAAGTTTTTCCGCTTATCTTTCCCGCCAATTACAGACCGGCTTTAGCCGCCTTCTTCATTTTTTTTGCTTCCTTCTTTTCTTTGACGGACTTTACAGGTTTTTTCTTTGTGTCTTTTTTCCCTTTGTCCATTGATTTACTCATAGTTAACTCCTCCATTTCTAAAAATACGATAAATTAAAATTTGCCAAAAACAAAACTAAAATACAAACTCAATCACCATGCAAATATAAACTACACGTGAATATAATAGAAGGAATGTATTTCGTCAAACATAAAAATGTAAAATTTCTTTCTGTTGACAATATCCTCGCGATTGGAATAAGTTTATACCAAGCCGCATTCAAAGGCTCACTTTGTTGGCTGCGTCGTCAGCTTCCTCGACGTATTAGTAATACGCCTTCGGAGCCTTCTTCTTG
>JBEKJX010000119.1:0-8717 GCA_050011015.1 Smithella sp. | reverse complement strand
AGGGATTCGTCATAGTTGGGCACATAATCGACCGTATCTTTTTCCAGATCGGCCAGCACTTCATCAGAAATGCGCGCCAGACGGCTTTCCGTGTAACGCATGGCCGCTGGCGGATCGCCGTCAATCGAACCGAAGTTACCCTGTCCGTCCACCAGCATGTAGCGCAGAGAAAACTCCTGTGCCATACGCACCATGGTGTCATAAATGGCCGCATCGCCGTGCGGATGATATTTACCCATGATTTCACCGACGATACGGGCGGATTTTTTATAGGGTTTGTTATGGCGGTTGCCCATTTCATACATGGCATATAAAATCCGGCGGTGAACCGGTTTGAGGCCATCGCGCACATCGGGAATTGCCCGACCGATGATGACACTCATGGCGTAATCCATGTAGGATTTTTTCATTTCATCTTCTATATTCACCAGTGTTTGCTTGTGGTGGATATCACGTTCCATTTTATTTAATCCTCTCTCAATAAAAAGCTGACTGCTTTTCAGCCGGTACAATCATTAATCTAAAAGTGTTTTCTAAATGTCCAGATTGGAAACATACAGGGCATTTTGATATATAAAATCACGCCTCGGTTCGACCTGATCACCCATCAGAGTTGTAAATATTTCGTCAGCCACAACAGCGTCGTCAACAGTTACCTGCAAAAGTGTGCGTTTTTCCGGATTCATCGTAGTTTCCCACAGCTGTTCGGGATTCATTTCACCCAGACCTTTGTAGCGCTGGACGGCCAGTCCTTTCTTTCCTAAGCTGACTATATAATCCACAAGCGCCTTGGCGCTTTCCAGCATAACAGGCGTTGAAGAGTCTTCGCCCTTATCGCTGTAAGGAGCCTCGCCCATAATAGAAACTTGATCCAGCAATAACCGGATATCCGCGAACTGCGGCGTGCGGAAGACTTCACGGTTTAAACATGATGGAAAGGTTTGCCCATTCTTTGTCATATTAAAAACTAATTTAAATCCGCCGTGATCTTCGTCCGTTTCAATCTTAAAATCTGTAAAACTCTCCCCCAGAGCAACGCCTGTTCTTTTCGCGATTGACGAAAGCGTCTTTTCACTTTTAAAGCTATCGTCAGTCAAAGTGGGATCACCGGCCAGGATGCGGATCAGATTTCTGTCGCGGTTTTCTTTTTCAAACCGGTCCAGCAGGTCTTCGATACGCATAACCTTTTTGATCAAGGCCAGCAATTTATTGCCGGACACCGGAAAAGGAGACCCGTCGCCCATGACCAGTTTTACTTTTTCCACACCGTTTTCCAGAATGTAGTTTTTCATCTGCTCCTCATTCTGGATATAGAATTCCTGCTTTTTCTCCACAACTTTAAACAACGGAGGCTGAGCGATAAACAAGTAGCCCCTTTCAATCAGCTCCCGCATCTGCCGGAAAAAGAAAGTCAAAAGCAGCGTGCGAATATGAGCACCGTCCACATCGGCATCGGTCATAATGATCACCTTATGATACCGAAGTTTACTGACGTCATAATCGTCGGTTCCAATGCCTGCTCCAAAAGCCGTAACCATCGTTTTGATTTCTTCATTTTGCAGCATTTTATCAAAACGGGCTTTCTCCACATTTAAGACTTTACCGCGCAGAGGAAGAATGGCCTGATTTTTCCGGTCCCTGCCCTGCTTGGCTGAACCGCCGGCGGAGTCACCTTCTACCAGATATATTTCGCTTAACGCCGGGTCTTTTTCCTGACAGTCGGCAAGTTTTCCCGGCAAGGCGCCTACTTCCAGCGCGCTTTTACGCCGGGTCAATTCCCGCGCGCGCCTGGCCGCTTCTCTAGCGCGAGCCGCTTCCATGCACTTATTCAAGATCTGTTTAGCAACAGATGGATTCTCCTCAAGGTAACTGCCAATTTTTTCGTAAAAAATTCCCTCCACCAAGCCGCGGACCTCAGAATTTCCCAGTTTTGTTTTGGTCTGGCCTTCAAACTGCGGATTCTTTACTTTGACGCTGATGACGCACGCCAATCCTTCTCTTAAATCCTCGCCGCGCAGCGACTCCTTGCCGTCTTTGATTAATTTATTGTTCGTTGCGTAATTGTTAAAAACCCTGGTCAGCGCCGAGCGGAAGCCGATCATATGAGTGCCGCCTTCAGTCGTGTTGATGCTGTTGGCAAAAGAAAAAATATTCTCCAGATATGTTTCATTATACTGAAGAGCAACTTCTACCGAACAATCTTCCTTGGCGCCGGAAACAAAAATAGGATTTTTATGCAAAACTTTTTTATTGCGGTTAATATATTCAACAAATGAAACTATACCGCCTTTATAAAAGAATTCATTTTGCTTAGTGGTGCGTTCGTCTATTAAATTAATTCTGACGCCGGAATTTAAAAAAGCCAGTTCACGCAAACGATTCGCGATAATATCAAAACTAAATTCACTCTCCTCAAATATTTCATCATCCGGTAAAAAGGTTACTTTAGTTCCCTTGCCGCGGGTTTTACCCACCATTTCCAGTGGACCATCGGGAATACCGCGTTTATAAGATTGCATATAAACATTGCCGTCGCGTCGTACTTCCAGTTCACAGGTTTTAGAAAGGGCATTTACAACAGAAACACCAACGCCGTGCAGACCACCTGATATTTTATAAGAATCGTTGGAAAACTTTCCACCGGCATGAAGTTTTGTCATAACCACTTCCGCTGCCGACACACCTTCTGTTTTATGAATATCTACAGGAATACCGCGGCCGTTATCATCAACAACCACACTATTATCCACTCTTATTTTTACAGTGATTGTGTCGCAATACCCGCCGGCTGCTTCATCAATACTATTATCAACCACTTCATAAACAAGGTGATGAAGGCCATCTTTACCGGTGGAACCTATATACATGGCAGGTCTTTTACGAACAGCCTCCAGACCTTCCAATACTTTAATACTATCAGCATCATACTTATGTGTCATAAATACTTTCCAACTTCCTCTCTATTTCTAGATTTTTAACGGCATAATTATACACAAATAACTGTCATCTTCGGCCTGTTTTATCAGTGATGGTTTTAATCCCACCCCAACTTCCAACATAATATTATCTTTATTAATCACAGATATAGCGTCAATTAAATAATTAACATTGAATCCGCTATCAATAACTTCTCCATTATAATCTATATCTATTTCCTCGGTTGCTTCACCTACATCTAAATTCGTGGAATTAAGTGTTAATTTACCTTTAGAAAAAGAAAGAATAACTCCACCGTATCTTTCTGACGACACAACACTCATTCTTTTTAAAGCATGCAGAAAATATTCTTTTTCCAAAACAACTCTAATTCCTTTTTCCGTGGAAATAACTTTTTTATAATCAGGATAATCAGCATCCACCAAACTGACTTTTAAAAGAGTATTGTCTGTTTTCACAATAAACATATTTTTATGCAAACCAATTTTAACCTCTTCATTTTCATCAATAATTTTTTTTATTTCCATTAATCCTTTACGGGGAATAATAATTCCTTTTCCCGTCTTTAAAAAAGGTCCGGCTGTCAAACCTTTAGCCAACGCCAAACGATGGCCGTCTGTGGCCACCATTTTTAAAATATGATCTACCCCATCTATTCCTTCTTCTAATAAAACACCATTTAGATTTTTTCTACTTTCATCAGTGGCCATAGCGAATGCTGTTTTATTAATCAAATCTTTTATAACTATTCCTTTAATTTTATAAAGCAAAATATCCTTATCATCTGTAATACTTGGAAAATCTTCGGCTGGTAATCCCGGTATTTTATAAAAAGCCCTTTGGGATGATATTTTTACAATATTGTTTTTCTGTGTAAAATTTATTACTTCACCTTGAATTTCTCTAATCATTTCATACATTTTTTTTGCTGAAATAGTTATTTCACCATTTTCCAATATTTCCGCATCATAATCAGAAATTAAAATTATTTCTCTATCGGTAGCAATAATTTTAAGTTTATTGTTTTCAGCTTTTAAAAGAATATTATTTAAAATAGGTATTGTTGTCTTTTTTTCTACAATACCTAATGTTTGTTGAATACCATCAAGAAAGGTTTCTCTGTTTATTTTTAATTCCATATTTCCTCCTTGTCTTTTTTATTATTTATATTTATATAAAATTAGTATTAATAGTAAGGCTTGTGGATATGTTTATTAAATAAATTTTTATAATCATTACAATTCATTTAAACAGATTTAACCTGTTTATAAATCAATATAATAAAGTTTATGATTTGTTTATTAAGATATCCTCTATTTCATGGATCAATATTTTCATCGTATGGTCAGTTTTAATACTATTTAATATTTTGTTATTAGCATAAATTACTGTGGAATGATCACGGCCGCCAATTTTTTGACCAATATCCGGGAAAGAATTGTTTGTTAATTTTCTTGCTAAAAACATAGCAATTTGCCTTGCAAATACAACATTTTTATTTTTATTATGAGCTTTAATATCGGATA
The DNA here is from genome assembly GCA_050011015.1 of Smithella sp. Taxonomy (GTDB): domain Bacteria; phylum Desulfobacterota; class Syntrophia; order Syntrophales; family Smithellaceae; genus Smithella. The sequence goes on along the minus strand of JBEKJX010000119.1, from coordinate 4,254 downwards.
TTTTTATATTTAACTTTCCAGCTATAACTTTAATTATTTCTTCAATACTTACCTCACCTTGTTTATTACGCTTAACTAAACTGCTTAATACTTCCTTGACTAGATCTAAATCAATTTCTCTACCCGTTAAAGATGAATAAGCCCCTATTCTCACTAAAAAACCTTCCAGTTCACGAATATTCGATTCCACATGAGAGGCGATATAATGAATGACATTATGTGGTAACTCAATTTTATTTTCCTGAATTTTCTTTTCTATAATAGCAATTTTAGTTTCTATTTCCGGTGGTTGAATATCGGCAATCAGTCCCCATTCAAAACGGGAGCGAAGTCTGCTTTCCAGGTTAGGAATGTCTTTCGGAAACTTGTCACTGGTGACAACTATTTGTTTTCCGGAATCATGTAATGTATTGAAGGTATGGAAAAACTCTTCCTGCGTTCTTTCTTTTCCTGCCAGAAAATGAATATCATCAATTAGTAAGCAACTGATGTTGCGATATTTTTCTCTGAATTTCGGCATGCGGTCATAACGAATGGAATTAATCATTTCATTCATAAATTCTTCCGCGGAAACATACATAATATTTAGCGTCGGATGGATCGAAGAAGAAAGTAAACCGATGGCATTTAGCAGGTGTGTTTTTCCTAAACCTGATCCACCATAGATAAATAAGGGATTATAATTTTTAGCCGGTTGTTTGGCTACAGCAATGGATGCGGCGTGGGCAAATTGATTACAAGAACCAACCACAAATCTGTCGAAGTTATAGTTATCGTTAAGAAAGGAAAAGTTTTTGCTTTTACCTGTAATAGCAGTGGACGTGTTTTTAGTCTGTGTTATCTGCTTGGACACTGGTTCAGTGGTATTTTCTTGATTTTTTAACAGAACAAAATCAACATCAACATCAATACCTGCGGCAGCTTTTAAAGATTGTTTAATAGTAGAAGTGTAATTATCCAAAAGCCAATCTTTGAAAAATTTGTTGGGCACAGCCAATTGTACACGCTGGTCTTCCATGGCAACAATTTTGATAGGTTTAATCCATGTATCAAAATTTTGCTTACTTATATTTTCTTGAATAATTTTACTGGTTTTCACCCAGAAATCGTCCATTTAACTATCCTTATAAACACACTTATCAACAACTGTTGATAAGTGTGGAAAAAAATACATTATTTAAAATTGTCAAGAATTAAATCCGCTAACCGGTTCAATTCATCCAAAGATGTATAGCGAATTTCAACAAATCCCTTTTTAGCCGAACCCTTAATTTGTACCTTTGCCATACATTTTGCGGCTATTGCTTTTTCGAGATCTGTCAAGAAATGATCTTTTTTTACACAGTGTTTATTGTTTGTATGAATCTTTTTTGTGTTTTGGATTAAACGTTCCGTTTCCCGTACATTTAATTCTTTTTTTAAGATTAAAGCAAGGGCCGCTATTTGTTCTTCCATTGAATTACATGATAATAAGCAGCGGGCATGACCTGAAGAAATTTTCTTTTCTATAAGAGCCGTTTTTGCTTTAGCCGGCAATTTCAAAAGACGAATGGTGTTGGCAATTGTCGAACGGTCTTTGCCCACACGAAAAGAAATTTCTTCTTGAGAAAGTTTAAAATGATCTATTAATGTTACGTAAGCATCGGCTTCTTCCAGAGGATTTAATTCTTCCCGTTGAATATTTTCAATCAGCGACATTTCGGCCGCTTGTATATCTGTTGCTTCGCGAATGACAATAGGCACATCTTTTAAACCGATGGACTGAGCTGCTCTCCAACGCCGTTCACCGGCAATAATTTCATATCCATTTCCATTGTCAACTTTGCGGACAATAATCGGCTGAATAATGCCACTGTTTTTGATGGAATCAATAAGTTGCTTTTGATTATTATCATTAAAAGTTTTGCGTGGTTGATAACGATTTGGCCGTAATTCTTCAATGCCGCAAGAAAAAACACTTTTTTTCTTGTCGACGTCAGTTAATAAATCCGGAAAAATGGCGCCAAGCCCTTTGCCAAGCACATTTTTTTGTGCCATTTACATTCCCCCTTGAATTATTTCTCCGGCCATTTCCATGTAAGCCAAAGCGCCGCGCGATTTGATATCATAAAGGATAATGGGCAATCCATGACTAGGACTTTCCGAAAGCCGTACATTACGCGGGATCACCGTTTTAAAAACCTTATCGCCAAAATGTTTCCGTACATCATCGGAGACCCTATGAGACAATAAATTACGCTGATCAAACATAGTCAGTAAAATACCACCTAAAACAAGCGTTGGATTTAAATTTGCTTTTACCAGTTTCACAGTGTTTAGCAAATATCCCAAGCCTTCCATAGCAAAATACTCACACTGCAAAGGAACAATCAAGTAATCGGACGCGACAAGAGCATTGACAGTCATAACACCCAGCGATGGAGGACAATCAATTACTATAAAATCATAATGCCTGTCTAGAGAGTTTAATAAATTCCGCAGCCGCTTTTCTTTTTCTTCCAAACCGACAAACTCGACCTCAATTCCAATAAGATCCTGATTAGACGGCACGACATCGAGGTGTGGTATTGCCGTATTGATAATGACTTGTTCCAGAGGCACTTGGCCGATCATCGCGTGATATAAATTAGCTTTTTCAAACGATTGTCTATCCGCTCCTATACCGCTGGTTGAGTTGCCTTGGGAATCACCGTCAATGAGTAAAGTTTTTTTTTCCGCAGCCGCCAGAGAAGCAGATAAATTTATTGCGGTGGTTGTTTTACCGACACCACCTTTTTGATTTGCTATACATATAATTTTATTCATTATTTTATTGAGTATCTATAAATAAATTCTTTTGTAAGAACTGCCGTTAGCACTAGCATAAAAAAGTTCTTTTTAGAAGGTTTTTTTACTTTATTTTATCTTTTCTCCGATAATAATTTTACGCCTTGCCCCTAAGCAAGGGACGTTTATATCATGTTGAATCAATTGAGATATTTTGTATTGATTTTTAACGGTTGAAAGGGGTGCAAATTCCTCACCAACATTGGGGCCTTTCAAGGCAATTAGTTTACCTCCCGGGACGAGAAAATATTCGCCTTGCGGCAGAAGTTCGGATATTTTAAAGGTGGCACGGGAAATGACAATATCAAATTTTTCCTTCCAGGAATCTTTCTTGAGAATATTTTCAACGCGCTCATGAAAAACAAAGGCCTGGGAAAGATTCAAAATACGAATAATATGTTTTAAAAAGGAAACTTTTTTACGATTGGTTTCCAGAAGGTAAATTTGTAAAGAAGGCAATGCTATTTTTAAGGGAAGTCCGGGAAACCCTGCGCCGCAACCGACATCAATCATTCTGGAGTCAGGCTTTTGAATAAATTGCAATGCCGACAGTGAATCCAAAAAGTGACGCGTGATAATTTCCCGGGAAGAATTTTCGGACATTAAATTTGTTTTGGCATTCCACTGTAAAAGTTCATTTTTATAAACAGCAAACAAATCCAGTTGCTGCTCGTTGAGTTCAATGCCCAATTGCCCTGAGTTTCTACTCAGTAATAATATTTCCTGATCCATGAGCAAGGAATAGCAAAAAATATCTTATGCCGCAAAGAATAAATTAATCTGGCCTGTAAATCAGCCTGAAAATCAGATAGACAAAGATATGCTGTTCGGGAATGCCGGTCGTTTAAGGAAGAAGAATTATGATGAGAGCATTATACATCAAGTTGATTATAATTCGTCGCTGATTTTCTTACAATTAGTGAGGATTTTGACACTTGGCGGCGAGCCGGCAGCGGGCACATTAATGAATTTTAAAATTAATGGTTGAAATTTTTGGAAATATTCAAGGCCACGTTTAGGATCGGAGGAAGGCAACTCGAGGGTGAGTGTAAAGATATTGCGTTCATGACCGGCATAGTTACCGAGCGATCCGGGATAATATCCAAATTTTTTATAGGGGTAATTTATGTCTTTATATGCTTGCTCCATCCATTTTTCAAAAGAATATAAATCTGATGATGGCCCGTCATAATCAAAGAAGTTAAGCGGAGAATGTACCGACAATATCTTCTGCGGTTTGAATTTCTTTATCAAGGCAATTTGAAACTGTGTTTCCTGCTCTGATGATGGTTTTGTTCCCGGATAATAACGCCTCTTTCTTTTTGTCTTTAATATCCATTGACGCATTGCGTTTGCCTGCCAGTCTTTTGTGGGGAAATTTCTATTAATATCAATGCCATTGGCATTGACGCGTGTTGGTGGTATGGA
>JBEKJX010000118.1:0-8728 GCA_050011015.1 Smithella sp. | reverse complement strand
TCAACAGGGAAATAAATTGCTTTCGCGTTTCTATAACGGACAGATGCAATCTGCGTCGCATTTATTGCCGGCAAATAGAATGAATTTCTTTGCAAGAGCATGACGATATTTTATGCTATGAGAAAATAATTCGCAATATTTCCATTGCCGTAAAATGGGAATTAGTCAAGGTGCGGATAGCAGGAGGTGAGCCGCTTTAAAGAAGGAACTGCAGGATAATTGCAGCACCGGGGAATTGGAAAAGCTTATCCGGGATGCTATATTATCAGAGCCAAAACAACATGATCTGATCTGTCCGAAAAATAGTTTTAAAAAATGTTACCGGAACATGTCGGAGATTGGCGGTTGAAAAACAGTAATTAAAAGGATATATTTCCGGAAAAAATAAGGTATAATCATGTTAATGAAAAGCGGGCGGAAAATGCAGGGTAATCGCGAGGTGGCGAATTCCTAATAAATTTATCATGGATTTAATGTGAAAGTTTAGCCGGGACAACTTAAATGTTTTTCGATCAAAAAACTGCCGGATTCTCCGGCGAAAGATTGAAGACACCGCGAAGTGATTATATCTTTGCGCGGCAAAAAGAACTTGTTTTGGATTTGATAGTTCCGCTATCCGGAGAAAGAATCCTTGATGTAGGATGCGGCATTGGCAATAATTTACAATTTTTCCGCGAGAAGTGGTGTTCTTTAACAGGAATTGATTCCTCAAGAGAAAAACTGGAAATTGCCCGGAATAAATATGGCGATCGAGCCGAATTCATTTTAGGCCAGGTGCAGGATCTTCCCTTTTCCGACGATGAATTTGATATTGTAACCATAATAAATTTTCTGGAAATTGCGGATAATCCGCAAAAAGTCATTGAAGAAGCAATCAGAGTCTGCCGGGGGCGTGTCTTTATCGGATTCTTAAATAACTATTCCTTTGTGGGGACAAGACAACGTTTAAAAGAAATATTCGGCTTCCCACTTTCGCAGGGAATGCGTTTTTTCAGTTTTCCTGAAATCAGAAACATGGTGGTGGGTTCAACAGGCGATACTGCCATTAAGTGGGGTAGTGTCGTTTATTTCCCCGGCATTGTTTATGATTTTTTTGAGGAACTGGAAGAGATGTTTCCTGTCCGAAAAAATCCATTTGGCGCTTTCGTTGGCCTGACCTTTCCCGTAAAGTATACTTACCGGACAGCGCAAAGCCCGATTATGAATTCATTAAAACTACAAGCAAAATCCCCTGGCACAGCACCGGAAGCAGTGCGGAATATGTTGAGGCCGACCGATAAATGATTAAAGAAGCGATGCTATACGAAAAACTTGACGACCGGCGCGTACATTGCAATTTATGCGCGCACAGATGCGTGATTAAACCTGATAGACGGGGCATCTGCGGAGTAAGGGAAAATAGGAACGGTATTCTATATTCATTAGTTTACGGAACATTGATTGCCGAAAACATTGATCCTATCGAAAAAAAACCTTTCTTTCATGTTTACCCTGCCTCCCAATCCTATTCCATCGCCACAACAGGATGCAATTTCAGTTGTGAATTTTGTCAGAACCATGAAATTTCGCAGATGCCGCGTGCCACGCGAATGATAACAGGCGAAGATTTTCTGCCCGCGGAAATTGTCGCCCGGGCGAAAAAAAGCGGCTCGAAAACAATCGCCTATACTTATACCGAACCGACAGTCTATTTTGAACTGGCCTACGATACCGCGAAAATTGCCATCGAGAATGGTTTGAAAAATGTCTTTGTCACCAACGGTTTTATGACCACCGAAACAATTGAAACAATAGCTCCTTATTTGATTGCCGCCAATGTGGACTTGAAATCTTTTCGTGATGAGTTTTACAAAAAACAATGCCAGGCCAGATTGAATCCGGTTCTGAAGAGTTTGAAAAAAATGAAAGAGATGGGAATCTGGGTGGAAATAACCACGTTGCTTATTCCCACGCTCAATGACAGCAAAGAAGAACTCAAAGACATCGCTCAATTTATTGCCGGACTGGGTAAAGAAACTCCCTGGCATATCAGCCGCTTTTATCCACAATTCAAAATGCAGAACCTGCCTATAACTCCGTTGTCTTCATTACATCTGGCGGCGGAGATTGGAAAACAGGCCGGATTAAAATACGTTTATAGCGGCAACGTTCCCGGTGATGAAGGCGAAAGCACACATTGTTTTAATTGCGGCAACCTTGTGATTGAACGTTACGGCTATAAAATCAACAGCATTAGCCTCAAAGGGAATAACTGCCCGAAATGCGGGACGGAACTGGAAGGAATCTTTTAAGGACAAGTTGTCCATGTTTTAACAGTTCGTATATAAATGAAGGAGGGATATATGCAACTATCGCATCTTTTTTCACCTGTTACCATTAATGGTATGACCTTAAAAAACCGGGCGGTTATGCCGCCAATGGGCACGGGATATGGCAATGCCGACAGCACGGTCAGTGACCGTTTGGTGAGCTACCTGGCCCGGCGGGCTCAGGGCGGTACCGGTCTGATCATTACCGAGGTATGCGCGGTCGCTCCGCGCGGCAAGGGTTTTCCCAACGAGATCGGCGTCTGGAACGATGAATTTATTCCAGGGCTGGCGCGGATTCCGGAGGCCTTGCACCGCTATGGGGCAAAGGCGGCGCTGCAATTGCATCATGCCGGCCGCGAGACCTTTGAGGCTGCGGCCGGCGCCGTGCCTGAGGCGCCTTCGGCCATACCTAGTGTTATTCTTGGTCAGCCCTGCGAGGCTATGTCTGAAGAACGTATTGCCGAGGTGATCCGTGCCTTTGCCCGGGCGGCTGCGCGCGCGCGTCAGGCAGGCTTCGATGCCGTGGAACTTCACGGGGCGCATGGATACTTGTTGAATCAGTTTCTTTCTCCTTTTTCCAATCAGCGTAATGATCAATACGGCGGGACTGATGAAAACCGCATGCGTTTCATTCTGGAAATTATTGCAGCCGTGCGCAAAATTGTGGGAAGGGATTTTCCTGTCTGGATTCGCGTATCGGCCGATGAACTGGTGCGCGGGGGGTATGACCTGTCCTTCATGCAGAAGTTCGCTCCAAGGCTGGTTGCGGCCGGAATAGATGCCATTCACTGTTCGGTTGGGGTCTATTCCACCCCAGGCAACCTGTCCATTGCTTCCATGGATACCGATCCCGGGTTCAATTTGTTCCGTGCCCGGGCGCTGAAATCGGTTGTGGATGTGCCGGTTATCGGTGTGGGACGTATAAATAACCCCGATCTAGCCGATCAGGCCATTGCAAGAGGTGATGCCGACCTGATCAGTTTTGGACGCCAGCATCTGACTGATCCGGATTTCATTAACAAAGCGCGCGACGGGGCTATTGACGATGTCCGCTGGTGCACGGCCTGCAATCAGGGTTGCATTGAACGCCTGAGTTTCGAGATGAAGTCCGCTACCTGTAGTTTCAATCCCGAGTGCGGCCGTGAATACAAAGGGCCGGCACCTAAAGCCGATCCGCCCAAACGCGTGTGGGTTATCGGCGCCGGACCTGCCGGTCTGTCTGCCGCCATGGTGGCTGCTGCACGGGGGCATAAAGTGGAGATATTCGATAAAGAAGAGGAACCCGGAGGACAATTGTTATCAGCCAGCCGGCCACCACACAAGGCTGCCTTCATGGACTGGGTTACATGGTCGCTGCGACGCCTGAAGAAAGCTTCCATTCAGATCCACAGCAGTCAAACGGTGAAAGCCGGTGAAATACGGCACCAACTGCCTGATGCCGTGATCCTGGCCTGCGGCGCCTATCCTGTTGTGTTTCCGATTCCAGGTCTTGATTCCAAGATAGTGGCGGATGCCCGTGACGTGCTTACAGGAAAGGTCGAACTCAAGGGGCCGGCAGTAATTCTGGGTGCAGGGTATGTCGGTATGGAAACAGCTGATTATCTGCTGGACAAGGGAATTGCGGTCACGGTTCTGGAAATGCAGGCTTTTCCGCCCGTGGGCAAGCTTACCGCGCATGGATACTGGCTGCACAAGCGCATCAAGGATGCCGGCGGCAGGTTGCTCTTTGGCGCCAAAGTGCTGAGTATTGAAGCGGGTGCTGTGCGCTATCGACATATGGATACCGAAAAGATGGAGAATGCGGCCATGATCATAACCGCCATGGGCGCCAAGTCGGAGAATGTTTTGGAAGATGTGCTCAAGGAACTGGCCATTCCCTATCGAATAGTCGGTGACGCCAAAAGTCCTCGCCGTATTTTGGAGGCCATCCATGAAGGTCATAAGGCTGGAGAAGAGATATAGGATCTTTTTTAGATAAATTTTCCATATCTTGCTCAAAAAATGGCGGACAAATATCAGGTTGCAGTCGACGTGACAGATGCACAGCTTTGCGGCTGAACCCGAACGTTATACGCAAAATGTAAATAAGTATTCATTGGTAATCATGTAACATTTCTCTTTTGGAAAAAATAAAATGTTGTTTTAATTTTTTAAGAATTACCGAAAAACCAGAACAAGTAGCCGTGCCGGTAATTATTTAGCTCAATTCCTATTTATAGGCTTCAAATACAAATTATATAAATGCTTGCCATCTTCCGGTTTTTCTTTTAAAATGATTGATAAACATAGATTAAACAGGAGGTGTTTGATTATGCAGAGAACTAGCGATCTTTTAAAGAGCAAGACGAAACAGCTATGGACGATTCTGCCGGATGCTACGGTATTTGAAGCTTTGAAGCTTATGGCGGAAAATGAAATCGGGGCATTGATGGTCGTTGATAAAAAGGGCAAGGTTGCCGGTATTATGACGGAACGCGATTACGCGAGAAAAATTGTTCTGAAAGGAAAAACTTCTCCCAAAACCCTTGTAAAAGAAATTATGACGCCTTCCAGTAAAATGTTTACGGTAAAACCTGATACTTCAGTAGAGGAGTGTATGGTACTGATGACGGGTAAGCATATAAGACACGTACCCGTTTTTGACAATGGCAAATTTATGGGGCTCATTTCTATCGGAGACGTCGTAAAATCAACTATTTCCGAGAAGGATATGCTGATTGATCACTTGAGTAATTATATCGCAGGGAGATATTAATCGTTTAAACATTCGTGATATCATATAGTTACATTATCGTTTTTCGGGGCAGGGTTATTACAACCCTGCCTTTTATATTACCGAATTTGTCTCTAGGGTAAATATTTGACTATAAATTATCTTGTAATCAAGAAGGTTGTCCAAAAAGCTTAAAAAGATCAAAGCACTACATATTGTGGTATATTTATGACAACACCACATTTTATTGTGTTTTTTTCTTTACAAAGAATAAATCTTTTGTTACGCTTCCACAAATTATTACAAGTACTATAAAGATGTTTTTATGAATTTAAAAAGGCTAGAAATATCCGGTTTTAAATCTTTTCGCGACAGGGTTGTCCTTGATTTTTCCAGCGGTACAACGGGAATTGTCGGCCCTAACGGTTGCGGAAAGTCCAATATTGTTGACGCTATCAGATGGGTAATGGGCGAGCAAAGAGTCAAGGCTCTGCGCGGTAAAAAGATGGATGATGTTGTTTTCAACGGCAGTCAGGATTCCGCGCCGGTAAGTATGGCGGAAATTACAATGACTCTTATTGCCAATGGAAACAGTTTCCCCGGAGCTTATTCCGATTTAAATGAAATATCCATTTCCCGTAAAGTTGTTCTTGATGGTGAGAGCGAATACTATATCAACAAGGCTCCCTGCCGTCTTCTCGATATTAAGGAATTTTTCATGGGCACCGGTGTGGGCGCCAGAACCTATTCTCTGGTTGAGCAGGGTCATGTTTCCAATCTTGTCGAAGCCAAACCCGAAGATAGAAGATTGTTTATAGAAGATGCCGCCGGTGTATCTAAATACAAAAGCCGAAAAGATGCCGCTGTTCGAAAAATGGAAGCAACAAAGCAAAACATGATCCGGCTCAACGATATTCTTAAGGAAGTGAAATCCCAGCTCAATGCCATCTCACGGCAGGCCAAGAGAGCGGAACAGTATAAAAGTATAAAACAGCAAAGCAAAGAAACGGAATTAACGATTGCCCTGCAAAGCTATGTTGAACTTGCCGAAAAGGAATCCTCGCTGCAGGCCGAGCGCATGGATCTGCAAAATCAGGATGCCGTCATACACGCGAATATCGAAGCTAAAGAATCAGCAATAGATGAGCTTAAAGTGAAGCTTTTGGAAAATGAAGAGTTAATAGCCAGAAGCCAGCATGATCTCTACGAGATTAAAAACACCATAAGCATAAAAGAGAAAAACATCGAATTTGCCCGCCGCCAAATCATTGATACTTCCGAACGCAAGCAAAAAGATTTGGCGGAAATTCAGTTGTTGCAGACAAGGAAAGCCGGTTTAACTGACGAAATTGAGAATCTGCAAAAAAATGCGGCTGAAGCCGAAAATAAAATTGTCACTCTTAAAATAGAGCATGAAGAAGGTCGGCAGAAAGTTCAAGAGCTCATCAACGCCAATAAAGAAGTAAGTAATAAACTGGAAGAAAAGAAGATTTTATTTATTGATATCGTGACGGAAAAAGCAAAGCTTAAAAACATGGTTTCCAGTCTGAGCAAAAATATTGAGGATTTAAAAAAACGTGAGGAAAGAGAAACGCGCGAGCTTGACGAAGATAAAAAAATGTTTGCTGATCTGGTAAGCAAACTGGAGTCGGTAAATGAAGAATTAAAGGAAGATGAAGCCCAAATCATTAAACTGGAAGAAAAGAGAGAGGTCGCTTCATCCGAGCTTGAGCGGTCCAAATCAGATTTGCAGTTAAGCGAAGAAGATATAGCTAAAATCAAGGAAGAAAACAGCGTCAAGTCGTCACGGTTAATTTCCCTGAAAGAGTTTCAGGAAGCGTATAAGTGGTGTAATGAAGGCGTCAAAAAAATAATCGAAAATAAGGAACACAGCGATAAATTTTACGGGGTCGTGGCCGATCATATAAGTGTGCCCCGCGAATATGAGGCAGCCGTGGAAGCGGTTTTGGGAGAAAAATTGCAGTATGTAGTGGTTAAAAGTCAGGAAGACGGCGTGCGCGCGATTGATTATTTAAAAAACTACCAGTTAGGCAGAGGAAGTTTTGTCTCTGTAGATTTGAGAAACCATGACGCGAAAACTTATGGCGATGAACACCTCCAGGAAGCTCAACCCCTACTGCAGAAAGTTAAAGTCCATGAAGATTTTAAACAAATTGCCGATTGCCTGTTGGGCGACGTTTTGCTGATACCGACAATTGAAAACGGCATTTCTCTGTGGAAGAAAAATGGTTTTAAGGGCACTTTTGTCACACCGGATGGAGATATCATCAGCCCGCATGGAGTATTGACAGGCGGCAGTGGTTCTGCGGTAGAGAAAAGCCTTTTGGCGACAAAAAGAGAAATTGGCGAACTGGAAATAGAAGTATCGGCGTTCGTCGCGGATCTGGAAGTAAAAACAAGTCAAAAAAACAATCTTGTTTCTGCTATTTCACGATGGGAAGAAGAACTCAGTCAAATAAAGACGGATATTCATTCGCTGGAAATTGTCGTTAACGGCAGGAAGAAGGATCGCGAGCGGTTTGAAGCCGAGACAAACAGGTTAAAACAGAGAATTACCGTTTTGGAATTTAACCGGCAAAATCTTAACGCGGAAAAAACCGAAGCTGAAGAAAAGTCGCAAAAATTTAACGCCGATATCTTGCACAAGGATGAAGAGGAAAAAGAAATCAATGAAGTCATCTCAGTCTTTAACCGGAAGATGGAACAGTCCCGGGCGGAAATTGATGAACAGGAACGTTATTTGACGGGCAAGAAAATAGAAATGGCTTCTATGGAGGAGAAAAAAGAAGCCGATTTGCGGACAATATCACGGCTGCAAAATGATATCAGCACGATAGCCAGTGAAAATAACATTAAGGGCGAAGAGATTGTTTCGTGCGAAAAACAGATTGTGGAATTAACTCAAACAATTGAAAATGAGCAGGAATTGCTCAAAGAACTTTATCAGGGTTTCGCGGCGCAGGAAACGCTTCTGGCGGAAAAGAAGGCGGGACAAAACCGTGAAGACGCGCAACTGAAAATAAAAGAAAATGAAATAAGGGAAACAAAAAGGAAACTTGATGAATTGCGCCAGCAGCTAAATGAAATGGAAATTCAGTGCAGGGAAGTGGCCTTAAACAGCGAAAATCTGAAAAAAGTAATTGCCGAGAAACACGATGTTGATCTGGGAAGCATGGTTTCTGGATTTGAAAAGATTGAAGAAGAAAAACTGGCCGAACTTATCACCTTATTGGAAAAGAATAAACAAATGATAGATGAATTCGGCGAAGTGAATTTGCTTGCTCTTAATGAATATGAAGAGCTTGATAAACGTTACAACTTCTTATCAGAGCAAGTATCCGATTTAAGTTCTTCTCTTAATGTTCTGCAAAGGACGATTACGCGCATTAATAAAATTTCCCGCGCCAGATTTGCCGAAACCTTTGACGCCGTCAACGTCTGTTTTAAAGAGGTATTTGAGCAGATATTCCCGGGCGGTCACGGAGAACTGCTGCTGACTGATGAAAATGATTTGCTGGAAACAGGAGTGGATATTGATATTCAGGTCCCCGGTAAAAGAAGGCAAAATGTTAAATTGCTTTCCGGCGGCTAAAAATCACTGGTGGCTGTTGCTCTTATTTTTGCCATTTTAAAATACCGTCCATCGCCGTTTTTGATTTTAGATGAAGTTGACGCCGCTTTGGAT
>JBEKJX010000117.1:0-8761 GCA_050011015.1 Smithella sp. | reverse complement strand
AAGACGCCGCTTTTGGTATTGCCGTTCAGATCCATCGTCGTCGGTTGCACCTGAAAATCAGCCGCAAATGATGGGGAAAAGGATGCCGCGATAAATAATAAACCGGCCAGCAACCAAACTCCTTTTTTCATTAACGAAGGACCTCCCGCGCTATGCTTAATTGCTAACGTACTGCCCTGGTAATTTTTTTTCATCATGCGACTCCTGTTGTTTTATTTTTAAACGGCTTTCGTATTCATAAGCCGTATAACGATTTACATAAGTTCCCGCAGCCTGTTGCCGGATGAGCGCCGGCGTGAGCATTCTTTAAGTCCAATACCGATAATATTCCAATCCTTCTCTTCGATGTCTCTCAATAGGAAATTGTAATCGTTATCGTATCGGCATACGAAGAACTTACCGGCGCGTTGATATACGCGGCCGACGCAATGGAACCGCCAATCCCCAGGCTCTTGAAATTTCCGGAACCGAATCCACTTCCGGTACTGTTGGCGCCACAGGTAAATGTATAGCTCATCGTGTCACCGCTGCTGTCTTTCAGGGTTCCGGTAATTCCGGTTGAACATGCAGCCGCGGAACCGCCCGCATTACCGCTGACAGCCGTAACAGTGTAGGATGAATTTTTTGTGCAAAAAATAGATGCATTCGTGGCTACTGTCGCGGCAATCGGCCCGGCCGCGGAAGGATCGGAAATTGTAAATGACATGGCGCCGGCTGCGTTTACCGTACATGTACTTGCAATAGTAGCTGTAACACCGGTAGTCGCCTGCAAATATCCATAAACAGTATTTGGAGCGGAACAAGTAGGACAGTTAATAGTAAAAGTTACCAGAGCGCTGTCGGTATAATTACCGGCCGGAGCATTCTGATAAGCTGCCGGTAATATATAGGAAGCGCCGGCAGTCAATAAGGATATGAGAGTACCGGTTCCTTGACCGGTGCCGCTTGTTATAAAGACCGGCGTATAAGCCATCGTGTTTGTTCCGCTCGCCAATGTCCACCCGCTGGCGGGACTTGCCGTAACGGTATAGGCGCGGCCATTGCTACAGCCAAAAGTTATATTGGTCGTTACGGTGCCGAAAACAGTGCTCGTACCGGATGGTTGAATAGTACCGAAAGCTATTACTCCATTTTGAGTTCCGATAACGCAACGGGCACAAGCATACTCAGGCATGCAAAATGCCAGAAACAGGCAAATAAGCAAAATATACACTCTATGAATGTTTTTTAACATCATATGGTTATACCTATAATAAAAAAAACGGCGTTTTGCAAGCTTTCATTAGTCAGACGACATACAGAATTGCAAAAAGCCGTTTCGATCAATGTACTCCCGCCCGCTCATAATTAATAAGTGAGCGTAACCGTCACTGTATCCGAATAATCGTTATGAGCCAGGGCGGCCTGAGCGTTTGCCGCCAGCACCTTTATGCTGATGCCCAGAGCTTTTGTGATGTTATATCCCCCGCCCGTAAAATGACCGGAGCCGTCCGTGTCTCCGGCACACATGAAAGTATAGGCAATCATGTCACTGGGCCAGCTTGCGGATTTAAGCGCCATGGTGCTTACACCTGACGATGTGCATATCTGATCAATAGCGGAACCGTTGACGCTGGATATTTTAACCGTAAAAACCACACCATTGGAACATTTGATCAATTCATCGGCAGTTGGAGGAAAGGACTGATCAGTCGCCGTCTGGGGGTCAATCAAGAGCGGATTCGGAAATGCGCCGTGCTGGACTTCCTGGCACAATGTTATTACCTCGGCGTTCACATTAATGTTTGCTGTCAACGGTGTTGCCGCATGTGCCCCGATTGCTGAAACCATGACTATCGCTATTGCAGCCAATACTATTCTCTTCATAATATGAAGCCCTTAATTCACTGCTAGTACGTTTTTCACTAATCTCTTCCGGCAGGGGGGCTCCCCCCTGCCGGATTATCAGTTCATTAACTATTTTTTAATAAGCAATTGTTACGACAATAGTTTCGGTATAGTCGGCATGAGGCACAGCATTCTGAAACTGTGCTACGGAGACTGTTCCGGTAAATGGAACCGCAACCGATGCGGAAAATCCCGTTCCTATATACGCCCCTACTGAAGTGACGTTAACCGTATAACCCAATGTGTCTGCCGGTGTGCCGGTTGACTTCATTACACCGACAAAACTGCACGCACCACTTCCGGGACATGTTGTTGCGGTCTCTCCGTTGGGTCCGGATATTTGCGATACAAGAAAACTCGTGGTGTTCGAGCATTTGTAGGCCAGAGATGCGCCTGTAGCATTTACAGTAGAGAGTCCACCTGGATCGATTGCTCCGAATGCCAGTGTTCCATCGGTACCAAGTTTACACATAGGATTAACCGTTGCCGTTACGACAACATTTTGTTGTGTATTTGCTGCATAAACTCCACTCACCATGGCAATAACCATAACCATTGCCGCCAAAACTACTAAACTTTTTTTCATAACTACCTCCTTTTATCTGTCTTACATTAATAATTCTATGATGACTAATTTCCATCATTACTCTGCTGATAAAATTTTATTTTTGCCAGTGCACTTATCAAACCCCATAAAAATATTCCGACATTTTTTCAGCGCCTCTTAATAGGAAACCGTAATCGTTATCGTATCGGCATACGAAGAACTTACCGGCGCGTTGATATACGCGGCCGACGCGATGGAACCGCCAATACCCAGGGCCTTGGAATTGCCGGAACCAAATCCACTACCGGTACTGTTGGCGCCGCAGGTAAACGTGTAGCTCATCGTATCACTGCTGCTGTCTTTCAGGGTTCCGGTAATTCCTGCGCCTGAACATGCAGCCGCGGAACCGCCCGCATTGGTGCTGACAGCTGTAACAGTGTAGGGTGAATTTTTTGTGCAATAAATAGATGCATCCGTGGATACCGTCGCGGCAATCGGCCCGGCCACGGAAGGATCGGAAATTGTAAATGACATGACGCCGGCTGCATTTACCTTGCATAATCCGCTTACAGTGCCGGTTACAGACACCGTTGGCGCAATACTTCCCGCTGTTGCCGTGCTCACCATGGCAACAAACATCATCATTGCCATCACTACTACTAAATACCTTTTCACAACTACCTCCTTTTAACTTGTGTTACTTTAAATATTTTTACGATGACTCCATTTCATCACTTCATCTCTTGTTAAAATCTTTAAGTGCCGACGGCCTCGCAATATTTACACACGCCTTTAAGATTGATACTGACTGTATCAACGCGATGCCCTTCCACGTTCTTTTTGTTCTGCAAATTATCCGCCGAAACGGACGCATCATAAACGACGTTGTAAACACTATCGCAAATCCGGCAGTGAAAATGATCATGAGAATCCGTGCAGGTATCGAATCTCATCTTATTCGGATCTATATTCAACTCTTTAATCATTCCCGCTTCCACAAATCTCGATAATGTATTGTAGACAGTCGTAAGTGAAATAGCCGGATATTCTTTTAACAATTCATTATGAACTTCTTCTGCTGTCGGATGAGTCCGGTTTTTTCTTAAAAGTTTTAAAATAGCAAGACGCTGCGGTGTTACTTTTAAGCCATTATTCAAAATGTCTGTCTGCAATTTCTTCACAATGCCCCCTTGCTTTAAGGTAACAATTATTGTTACCTTGTAGTAAAAGCAAAATGCGGGCCAAAAAATGAGCAGTCCGATATAAACATCTATAATTATGATATTATTAAATATTTATTGACAGTACTGACTGGTGGGAGTATAAATTAACTACCAAATGCAGTATATCTACGGATTATCGTAGAATTTACTTGAATGATTATTATATGTCAAGAACTCTTTTTTAAATGTATGCCGAGCTTTTGCATACGTCCCCTCAAAGTGTTCGGGTGCAATCCGAGAAGAATCGCGGCCCCTTTTGAACCCTCTATCCTCCAATTCGTCTTCTCCAGAATATTGAGTATGTGATTTTTCTCTATTTCCGCAAGGTTGGTGACAAACTTTCCTTCTGACATGTGTAGTCCGGATTCATCGAGTTTTTCCGCAAGATGCAGGCTGGTTCCCGTCGCGGTAATGACGGATCGCTCTATGATGTGTTCCAATTCTCTAACATTGCCCGGCCAGGAATATGACATTAACTCCATCATGGTATGCTTCGGAATAGTCTTAATATCCTTCTGCATCTTCCGGCTAAACTGTGCCACGAAATGCTTTGCCAGAAACGGAATATCTTCACTCCGTTCTCTCAGGGGAGGCATCGTGATGGGGAAAACATTCAGGCGATAGTAAAGATCCTGGCGGAAACGCCCCTTGACTACGTCGTCTTTAAGATTTCTGCTTGTGAGGGCGAGAATACGAACATCGACATTGATTGTTTTCGGACCGCCAAGCCTTTCGAATTCTCCGTCCTGTATAGCTCTCAGGAGCTTCGCCTGCAGATCCAGAGGCAGTTCTGTAATCTCATCGAGAATGAGCGTTCCTTTATCGGCAAGTTCGAAGCGGCCGATCTGCATTTCGGTAGAACCGGTGTATGCGCCCTTCTCCCGTCCGAATAATTCGCTTTCAATCAGATTCGGCGTGAGGGCGGCGCAGTTAACGGTTACTATTCTATTTTTTTTCCGGCTACTCAGTTCATGAATGGTGCGGGCAATCACTCCCTTGCCTGTTCCCGTCTCTCCAAGAATAAGCACCACGGAATCCGTTGGCGCGACTTGTTCCATTCTGGAATAAACAAGCTGCATCACCGCTGATTTTCCAATGATCCCTTCATAGGTGCACTCTTTTTTAGTCTCCTTCCGGAGAGGGAAATCGCCCACATGAATCTGTTCGTCCAACCGCTGAGCATCTATCACGCTTGTTTTATACTTTTCCTCCATTTTCATGCGGTAAAAGGCGCCTGTAATGATCTCTCCAATAATTTTCAGCCTGGGTATAAGACTGGACGAAAACTCTCTTTCCTGTTTCATGGTGGTGAACGTCATGCCCGCAAATGCCTTGCCTGCAATATGGTACGGAATTATAATATTTGATTTTGTTCCCACTTTTTGGAAAGACTCTTTGTCTTTTGCCGCCTCTGAAGGCAAATCTTCAAGCCGGCTGAAGCTTATGTAATCACCACCCACTACCGCCTTTTTAAAAACCCATGGAAATTCTTTGTAGCCGATCCAGGGAGGAAGTTCCGGCAATCCCGGAACAACATACTGGTGTATCCACCGCATTTTAAGCTCGTCCTTCGAAATTTCCCAAAAAGCGCAGCGGTCTATATCCAGACATTCAACAATCTGCTTTAATGCCTGCACAATTTTTTCGTCTATTTCGGAGACAGGCGAATTGGCAAACCCGGTTGAAAACTCCAATATAAGCTTTTCAAGTTCCAGAAACCGCTCCGACCTAGTGTTTCTCAAAGAAGAGATTGAATTTTTATTTTTCATCTTTTCCTCAGTCAAATTCTTAAATAGCTTGGAAAAATATTAAAAGCAAGTCCAGGTGGAGAATACTATTCCACGGGACTCACAGAAAGGGAAATCGGCCATGCATAAGTTCCGGCCTGTGAATATTCGTTAAAAACGAAACGATAACTGAACGCCACAACGTTCGTTCCGGTGATTTGATTGGTAACGATCCCGCCGTTGGGTCCCAGAGACACTTCCCGGCCAAAACCGCTCACCAGGGCTTCCTTAAACGGCAATCCCCAGGTTTGGAAGATCACATTGACCCCCGCCCTGCTGTTGTTCCTGATTTCAACAACAGAGGCCGCATTCACGTCGAGAAACCCCCGTTGGATATCGGCATCGGTTACAATGATTTCTGTCGGTTGCTTGAGTATATGCAGGCTTGCCCGTGCCAATACCGTCGCCGTTACCTGTATCTGTGTGCTCAATGCGTGTGAAGACGTCTGCGCGGCCATAGCTTCCTCGATAGGAGCCAGAGACAAGGCGGCTATCAACGCCGCCGCGACAAGCTGCTTCTGGATCCGGAGACCATGGTCGACATGGTGTTGTTTGCAATGGCCGGCATCAACAAGAACCTCGCCCAGTTTTTTATCGCTTCCGGGCTGACGCGCCAGGGCGTCCTTGAGATGGTCATGCGTGATGTATCCGGCGGAAATGAGGAGTTCTCCCAGCGACAGGCAGGATGGAATATTTCCGTTACCCTGCCGGGATTGGAAGCACAAAGTAATATCGATTTCACGTTGATTAAGAAAACCAAGGTGTACCAGCACCTCGCCAAGCTTTTCACCGGTTTTTTTCTGCTCGTCAAGCGCTTTATCCAATTGATCCTGAGTGATGTGACAGGATGCCAGCAGCAATTCTCCCAACATAAGGCGAGTGCCTGCCGCCGCTCTGATCGCGTCCTCCACTGTCGAAAAATCGCGCTGAACCATCAGCACCGCATCACGCTCCGCCTTTTGCAATACTCCGAGATCAACAAGAATCTCACCCAGCAGATTTCCCGTTCGTTTTTGCTCCGCGAGAGCGGCATCGAGGTTTTCGGGCTTGATAAAATCGCCGTCTATCAATATACGCCCAAGCGGACGTTTGACAGGCAGGGCATAACGGATATTCTCCCGGCCTTCTTTTTCCTTCCCTTTCTTATACATTTTTTTAACCATCAAACCGCCCCTTGGGCTGCTATCCGTTTTATACGGTATTCCTCTTTCGTCCAGATGACGAAAGAAATTATTGATGAGCGATAATTAATTACCTCTAATTATAATCGCTTATAACTAATTTCCTCCACTTATATATTAACTCTGCGCTCTCAGATTGTCAAGCAATTGTTGGAACAATGACTATAGAATGGAATTTCAGCTCGCCAAATGCAGTAATAACTACTTAACATTATTGTGTTATTATTTTATAATCGGCATGTTTTTCTGCGCTTGAACATATAGATATGAACATATCTATACACATACTTATGAACAGAGATATAAACAGTATTGCAAAAAAATGTTTATATCTGATTTGTTGCTGATTGGGACACTTTCACTTCAATAACCCGGAGACTTTGCGTTCCCTGAAAATCATTTGCTATTAAGCCATTTGGCAGCTTCGCTAACCGAGTTCTGGTCAAACTTGATGCGGAAACGGATAAACGGCCCCTGGGCGGTGTAATCTGAAGCGGAAAAATCTCTATCTTTAAAACCTGTCACATTATAGCCAAGACTCACCCAGACATTTTGCATCAAATTATAGCCGACAGATATTCCGTCACTGTAATCAAACTGTGACGAATTCCATGAATGCAGAATGCTGCTGTCTAACCCGATATCCCAATCTTTGTTAATATCGTAGCGTCCTTCTATTCCGATGAGATCCGTATAGCCGGTATAATCACTGCTGTCTATTTGTTCTTGCACGTACTTGGCGCCATAATGCAGCGAAATCTGTAGATCTTTTTGGGGATTATAGTTAACCATCAGATTGTCAACGAGTCTCCAGGAATCATAATCGGAGCTGCCGCTGCCGCTTAGATCATCAATAATAAAATCCAGACGGTTCAACGCAATCCATTGTGTCTGCGGGGGACGATACACAAAGCCCTGACGCAGATCGATTTTAAAGGTGTTTGGACCTGAAGTATCGGAGGTCTGGAAGAGCTGAAGGCGTCCCGACACTGCCCAACTGCTGTCAACTTCTTTAACCACACCGCTCATCAAACTCCACTTGTTTTCACTGTCCGCCAGACGTAATTCCACACGGTTGTCCCATGTCAGCTTTTTGACCTGATAGGTTGCGCCGACGGAAGCAGCGGTAAAATCCTCGCTGATGGCCGTCGTTGTCTGGACACTGCCCGACACGGGAGACACATTCGTGTTGAACTGGTAGTGCTCGTTATTGGCTACCGTCTGATTGCGTTCCAATCCGGCATCCGCCTTCCAGACATCATTAATCTTCCAGCTCTGCTTAAGTCCGACATCGGCAAAGACACGGTCATCATTCTCATCGAACGCCCTGTTTAGCGTTGTGTTTAAAGTAGCTCCATCCCAGAGAGATGAACGCATGCCCAGCCTGGTATTCTGTGTGTTGGTGCCATTGCCCCATGTAAATTCCTGAGCGGCCAGCAGGGTGAGGGTTTTGGTTGCCGCGTATTCTGCTCCCAGAGCAGTGCGGGTAGGAAAATCGCTATTGTTGTTATCTATGATAGATTGCGCGTGATCCAGTGTCAAAGTCAGACGATCATTCAGCGTCTTGAGCCTGCCACCCAAAGTAAGCTGGTCCGACTCCTCGTTACTGCCATCCGCCAATTGGTCATTCGCGTGCAGAAAGCCTACAGACGCGCTATATTCTTTTGCAGTATAACCCAGTTTGCCTTCGGCGACATCCCGCGTCGCATCGGTCAGCAGGTTGTCCTGGCGATAGATATCTGCGCTGACGTTTAGAGCATCATTGAAATGATAGGCGCCTTCAACACCTGCTTTACGTGTGCCTGCCTCGCTGCCCGGCTGCTGTCCCAGTCCAAAGCCGGGTTCCTGTTCACGGAAATACGCCTTCGCGTCAAATTGTTTGGTAGAGTGGGTCAATTCCGCCAGAAAAGCACCTCCGCTGTGGTTGCAGGAACGGTAGGAACCGTCGCAGGAACTGTCGTCGGAAGCTGCTCCTGAATAGTCGCTGTAAGCATATTCGGCGCGGAGTTTTGTGTTCTGATCCAGTTTTAAAGTTGCATCCGTCCCGTAAAGATTGCCGCTTTGATCGCCATCCCCTTCATGAATATAAGTTACGCCGGCCTTCAGTTTATTATCTAATAGTTTGACGCCTGCACG
>JBEKJX010000116.1:0-8787 GCA_050011015.1 Smithella sp. | reverse complement strand
TTGCGCGCCGCGCAAATCAAACAAATAGAACGCCTGGGCCACAAAGGTATCCCGCCGGAAACTATCATCAGTCATGATCTTGCCCGGCAACTATCCTTTCTCTCGCGCGATATTAACCGGCAGATCGGCCTGCTTATCAGCCGCAAAGGAGAAACCACCACTGTCATAATCGGCGACCACAAGGGAATATTAATACCAAATCTGGAAGGGTTCCGGTCTTCTTCGCTGCGTTTTAAAGGATTGCGGCTTATTCATACACATTTAAACAGCGAAGAACTCTCCGATGAAGATTTAACCGATTTATCCCACCTGCGGCTCGACCTCATCGGCGCGCTGGAAGTGCATGAGGACGGTTCTCCCGGGGCACTGCACTGGGCGCACCTCATTCCGGAAAATCCAGCGGAAAATTACTGGCTGATCATGAAGCCTGAAGAGCCGCATCAGCTCAAAATAAATTTTCTTTCGTTTATTGCGGCGCTGGAGGATGAATTCGCCAGAAAGCAAAAATCGCGTAAAATGGAGGCAACGGATAAGGCTATTCTTTTGCGCGTGGAGAAAAACCCTCTGACCGGAGCCGAAACATCGCTTGCG
Organism: Smithella sp.; assembly: GCA_050011015.1. GTDB lineage: Bacteria > Desulfobacterota > Syntrophia > Syntrophales > Smithellaceae > Smithella. The sequence goes on along the minus strand of JBEKJX010000116.1, from coordinate 8,196 downwards.
GAACTGGCACAACTGGCCCGCACCTGTGGCGTAGAGGTTTTTGATGCCATTGTGCAGTACCGTTCCCAACCCGATCCCAAATTCATGGTTGGCAGGGGCAAGTTAACCTCTATTGACCTGAGGGCCTCGCAAATTGGCGCCAACATGCTTATCTTCGATCACGAACTAACACCGGCGCAGGCGCGCTCCATCAGTGATTTCACCGGTCTGAAAATTATTGACCGCACTCAGGTTATCCTGGACATTTTCGCCCGGCGAGCCCACAGCCGCGAAGGAAAAATCCAGGTGGAACTGGCCCAATTGAAATATCTGCTGCCGCGCCTGACGCATCTGGACACCTCCTTTTCCCGTCTGGCTGGCGGAATCGGCGGCACAGGCCCCGGCGAGACAAAACTGGAAATTGACCGCCGCCGTATTCGCGAACGCATTCATCGTCTGGAAAAAGATTTAAAAGCGATAACAAAATCACGTCAGCAGCGCTATGGCAGAAGAGAAAAAACGGGACTGCCCATTATTTCCATAGTCGGCTACACCAATGCCGGCAAATCCACGCTTCTCAACACCCTGACCAGGAGTTCGGTTTTAGTTGAAGATAAACTCTTTGCCACGCTGGACACAAAAAGCGCGAGGCTGCGCTTTCCCAGGGACACGGAAGCAATTATAACCGACACGGTAGGCTTTATCCGCAACCTGCCGGAGGAATTATTCACCGCTTTCCGGGCAACACTGGACGAACTGCTTGATGCCGACATCCTTCTGCATGTGATTGACGCCAGCAGCAGCCAGTTTGAAGAACAGATTTCCGCCGTGGAAAAAATTCTGGAAGAATTGGGAATTAACGATAAACCGACTATAAAGGTGCTCAACAAATCCGACCGCGTAGCTGACAAGGAATTGCTCGAAAATCTTTGCCGCCGCTTAGACGCCATTGCCGTTTCGGCGCTGGACAAAAGGACTCTCTTCGGATTGATGGAGAAGATAGAATCTTTGCTTTCCAGTAAACACAACTTTTCACTGCGCTGATTTTGTGCTATTGGAATTTCGTGAACTAATTATTAAGTTTTTTAAATAAGAACATTTTTACCTTTAAAGGATAACGATGCTGCCAACAAAGTTGGCAAAAGACCGGGAACGCATCCCGCAGGGAGCGCATAATGAGTAAACCATGCCTTACCGGTAATTGCCGCATGCAATGCGGTCATTACATGAGATTGGGTATAAGTAATTAAAAATACGGACAAGGATACATTCATGAATAAGGATTTTATTGAAATACGCTGGCATGGCCGGGGCGGTCAGGGCGCCATAACGGCAGCAAAGATTGTTGCCGGAGCTGCCTTCGTCTCCGGTTACGCGGGCGTGGTCATGGCGCCAACCTTCGGCACCGAACGAAGAGGCGCGCCGGTCATGACGTCTCTGAAAATATCAAAGACAAAAATTTATGATTTATCGCCCATCGAAACTCCGGACATCGTCGTTGTCCTCGACCACCTGTTGCTCAAAGAGGCGGATGTCACCCATGGCCTGAAACCCGGGGGGATCATCATTCTGAACACACCCAAATCTTTTGAATCTTACCATTTTAAAGATTACCGGCTGGCCACTGCGGATATTACGGCCATATCCGTTGAAGCAGGCCTTCCTCACGGCATGGTTAACACAGGGATCATCGGGTCACTGGAAAAAGCAACAAGCCTTCTGGGAATCGATGTCCTGATCAAAGGCATTGAAGAGGAGTTTAGCACAAGAAAGCCTGATAAAAATTCATTGGCTGCCAGAATTGCCTTTGAACGAACTGTGGCGGGAGGTTGAAAATGGGCACCAGAAATTACAGAAGAAAAACATCTCACAGTGAACACGGACCGGGTGACGGTGGAAGGACCGGTTCATGGAGAGTGGAGCGGCCGGTCTTTGATCAAAACCTCTGCATCCCCTGCAAAAGGAATAAAGAAGCCTGCTTCATCTGCTGGCTTTTCTGTCCGGAAACAGTTATATCCAGAACAATACCGCCGAAAGTCGACCTGGAATACTGCAAGGGATGCGGCATCTGCGCTGAAGAATGCCCGACCAAGGCCATCACCATGGTAGATGAAGCTAAATTTTCAGAAGAGAACACGGAAAAGAAAAAGAATAAGGATTAAGTGCCATGCATATTATCGAAAATGGAAATGTTGCCGCAGCTCTGGGCGTCAAGCTTTGCCGTGCAAATGTCATAGCGGCCTATCCTATCACCCCTCAGACCCCGCTTACGGAAAGACTTTCCGAATATGTTGAACTCGGCCAGATGAAAGCCGAATACATCCCCGTAGAGAGTGAGCATTCTGCCCTTGCCGTATGCATTGCGGCCTCATCGGCAGGCGCCAGGGCTTTTACGGCAACCAGCGCAAACGGCCTTCTTTATATGCATGAACAGGTGCAGTGGGCGTCGGGCGCAAGGCTTCCTATTGTCATGTGCGTGGTTAACCGCGCTGTAGGCGCGCCATGGAATGTCTGGAATGACCAACAGGACTCTATTTCACAGCGTGATACCGGCTGGATACAAATCTACTGCTCCGATCACCAGCAGATCATTGATTCGGTCATTAAATCTTTCTGGCTGGCGGAGAAGGTGAGCATACCCATCATGGTCTGCTATGACGGGTATATCCTTTCTCACACTTACATGCCTTTTGATTTGCCCCAGCAGGAAAAGGTCGATGCATTTCTTCCGCCATTTAAGCCGGACTATGCCCTGAACCCCGATGAGCCTGCCAACCTCAATACCGTGACCCTGCCTGATGTGCGTGTGGATGTCAAAGGCGAACTGGCCCACGGATATATGGAAATTCGATATCTGCTTCAGGAAGAACTGCGGACAACGCTGAAAGTAGCAGCCGAGGCGGAAAAAAGATTTGCGGATATATTTGGCAGGAGCGGTGATCCGTATATTGAACCTTATCGCTGCGATGATGCGGACTATGTTGCAGTAGGTTTGGGATCGATCACCTATCAATTGCGAGTCTGTGTTGATACTTTAAGAAAAGCGGGCATCAAAGTTGGTGTCATGGGCATTCGTTTTTACAGGCCTTTCCCGGATGTTGCAATCGCCAATGCCCTGAAAGGGAAAAAAGGCGTTATCGTCTTTGAAAAAGCATTGAGCTATGGCTATGAAGGAGCGCTGGCATCAGATTTAAAATCCGCGCTTTATGAACATCTGGCGGGCACAGGCGCCCTGCCATTTGTCCAGAATTTTATTTTGGGAATAGGCGGCCGCGAAATTCGAACAGATGATTTGATGCAAACCCTCAAGGCGGCCACAAAGAGCAGAGTTTCGAAGGAGCCCACATGGATAGGGCTAAAGCTATAGGAGAATCACATGCAGGTTAAAACAAATATTTTAAGTTTACCGACGCAGGAATTCGTTCATCCGGGAACAAGAGCATGCACCGGCTGCGGACTGGCCATCGCCTACAGGGTTGGCCTCAAAGCCCTTGGCAAAGATACAATCCTTGTTGTACCTCCCAGTTGCCTGACCGTGCTTCAGGGGCTTTTTCCAATTGCTTCGACAAAACTTCCCTGCCTGAATGTGACGTTTGCATCAACAGCCGCTGCCGCCACCGGAATTCTGGCAACTCTGAAAACACAGGGAAAGGAACATATCACGGTAGCGGCATGGGCAGGCGACGGCGGAACAAGCGACATCGGTTTGCAGGCTTTATCGGGCGCCGCCGAACGCGGCGATAACTTTATCTATTTCTGTTACGACAATGAAGGCTACATGAACACCGGCGTTCAGCGCTCGGGCACGACCCCTATCGGTGCCATAACCGCAAATACGCCGTTTAAGGGGAAGTTACAGCAGAAAAAGGATGTGCCTGCCATCATGGCCGCGCATAACTTAAGCTATGTTGCCGCCTGTTCAGCCGCCTATCCGCTGGACCTCTACGACAAAATAAAAAATTGCGTGAACCTGCCGGGCACCAAATACATACATATCCATATTCCCTGCCCGCCGGGTTGGGGATATGATACGCGATACGGAATAAAGATCGGCCGGCTTGCCGTTGAAACCGGATATTATGACCTCTACGAGATAGTTAACGGTGAGTTCAAACTGACCGCGGCATCCGAAAAGCTTGTTGAAAAACGGAAACTGATACCGGTGCGTGAATACTTCCGCTCGCAGACACGGTTCAAGATTCTTACGGACGCGCAGATAACAGATATCCAGAATCAGATCGACGCGAAGTGGGCGGGATATTATAAAAAAGACGAGTGAACCCGCTTTTAAATCAAAGATGATATCGAGGCGGCAAGAAGGAAGCGACGAGGCGTATTTTTTTCACATACGTTGAGGAAGCCGACGACACTGTCAACAAAGATAGCGCTTTGATGTAAAAGCGGAATAAGATTTTTTGATATCAGCATCCAAGAGCTGTTTTGATGGCATCAATAGTAATATTGCCACCGGACATGATCATAACCACTTTCTTGCCGGAAAGCCTGTCCTTTATTTTGTAAGCGGCCATTAGTGAGACGGCGCCTGCACCCTCGGCCAGATTATGTGTCTTTGTCAAAGCCATTCTAATACCTTCCAATATCTCGTCTTCTGTCAGCAACACCACATCATTGATGGTATCCTTTAGAATAGTATATGGCAGATGGAATACACTTCTTGAGGCCAATCCGTCTGCAACCGTATGTGCTTCATCCAGAGTTACAATTTCTCCCTTCTTCCAGGAATTATAAAACGACGGGGCTTTCATCGCTTCCACGCCGATTATCTCTATATCAGGATTGATCGCCCGCGCTGTTTTTAAAATCGAAGCGCATCCGGCGGCTCCGCCGATAGGACAAATGATCGTATCCGTCAGAGGCAGGTCTTCCATGATCTCCAGTCCCATCGTGGCCAGACCGTTTAAAATTTCAGGTTCGTTGCCCTGCTGAACATAGTAATAGCCGGCGCTGTCCACAAGTTCTTCGCAGTAGGACTGCGCATCATAAAAGTCTTCTCCGTGGATAATAAGTTCTGCGCCATAACTTTCTATCGTCCGGTTGATTTCAGGATTGTTACCCTCCGGCACAACAACCGTGCAGGGCACATGGAACCATTGTCCCGCCCAGGCCATCGCCAAGCCATGATTGCCTCTGGTTGCAACCAGGATGCCTGCTTCCAGCTCTTCTCTGGACATGTGATGAAAAAAATTAAGCGCTCCTCTGATCTTGAATGATCCTGTCGGATTGTGATTTTCATGCTTGACAAACGCTTCGCAGCCGATCAGGCGTGATAGTTCCGGATAGTGCGTCAGGTTTGTTCTCTTCAGATATCTGTCGATAACGGCTCTTGCCATAAAAGCCCCGGGCAGATTGACCTGCCTGCTCAATAATTCATATTTTTTCAGCATAAAATCCCTCCTTGATAATTACAGATCATAGTCGATCCGGACATTATTTAACACAAAAAAACAGCCGCCTAAATATATTTATTTATCATATCCGCGTATCCAGCGGAAGCTCCGATATTACCCAGAACAACCGCCCTGCCTCTTTCTCCCCGGCTTGCCAGTTCTTCCGGACACGCAAGCATTTGAACAATTCCCTGCAGCAACTCATCTTCATTTCGTATGGTGATACCGCAGCCGGCTTCTTCCAGAAGAGTTCTTTCCTGGCTGAAATCTTCCATTGAAGGGCCGTAAAAAATCACCTTACCCCAGGCCGCCGCTTCCAGAATGTTCTGGCCTCCTTTCGGCACCAGGGAACCGCCGCAATAAACAATTGCAGCCAGTGAATAAACCTTGAACAGTTCTCCAATAACATCAACAACAACGATCCGTTCATCCTTTCTTCGCCTTCCCTTGTTTATATCTGTCAGCGTTATGAAATCGTTGAAATTTTTCTGTTTCAAAAGATCAAGAATATCATTGGATCTTTCAATGTGCCGTGGAACAATAATCAGTTTAAAATCAGGATAACGTTTTATAAGTTCCTCATAAACATGAATGATAATTTTTTCTTCGCCTTCATGCGTGCTGCCCGCGACAAAAAATCTTTCGTTTTCCCGCGCGTTGAAACGGCGGGTAATTTCTTCCTGCACGGCCGGCGAAACCATAGCAGCCAGGCCGTCATACTTGGCGTTTCCCAGCACCTTTATTTTCGCGTAATCCATACCCATACTTTCAAGCCTTTCCGAATCAATGCCGGAAATCATTCCCGCGGCGTCTAAGTTATTGAGAACTTCTTTCCAGAAGAATCTTGTCAGCCGGTACCGGCGGTAAGAACGGGGCGAAATCCTGCCGTTAACCATTAGTGTTTTTATCCGGCGCGCTTTGCAGGTCCAAAGAAAATTAGGCCAAAGTTCCGTCTCCACCAGCACAAAAACATCCGGGCTGGCCATTTTTATGACTTTGCGCACAACAAAAGGAATATCCAAAGGGAAATAAATAAACGCGGCGGCGCCCTTTATAAACCTGTGCGCCATTTTCTGACCTGTTTCCGTGGAGGTGGAAAAAATAATTTCCACTTCCGGCCTTTTCATTTTCAGGCAGGCGACTATCGGCGCGGCGGCGGTCACCTCGCCAACCGAAACCGCATGAATCCAGACTCGCGGCCCCTCTTTCATGCTGACCAGTATTTTCGCCTGTCTGCCGCCAAGCTTCTGTATAAAACTCTGGCGGTATTTACCGGTAAAAATTATTTTCAGCAAATAATAGGGGAGGAGAATTATTGCGGCAACAAATAAAATAATATTGTATATAATATGCATAAGACATTTTTAGATTATTCTGCTTCAGTGTCAAGCACCTTTTATCTATAAAGGCAAAAGAAATTTAAGCTGCATTTATTGACAATACCGCCTCATTAGTATATTTTACCTGCACCAACTAACAAAGGGGGGAAAATAAACAATGAAAATAATAGCCCCTTCAATCCTTTCCGCAGACGGCAGCCGGCTTGGCGAGGAAATTCTTGCGGTGGAAAAAGCGGGCGCCGGCTGGATTCATATTGATGTAATGGATGGAAATTTTGTTCCCAATATCACCATGGGACCGTCAATAATATCTAATCTGAGAAAAATAACAAAACTTCCCTTTGACGTTCATCTGATGATTGAAAATCCCGACAGATATATTGAATCTTTTTACAAGGCGGGAGCTGATATTATTACTGTTCATGTGGAAGCGTCAAACAATCTGAATCGAACCGTTGAACTGATCAAGAGTTTGGGTCCCAGAGCAGGAGTTTCATTAAATCCAGCGACTCCTCTGACGCAAATTGAAGAAATTATTCGTCATATTGATCTTCTGCTGATTATGTCCGTTAATCCCGGATTTGGCGGACAACAATTTATCGGGTCATCTTTAGCTAAAATTGTCCGGGCGAAAAAAATGCTGGAAGCTTTACCGCGTAAACCGCTTCTGGAAGTTGACGGAGGGGTAAATCTGAAAAATATAGGCGATATCGCCGAAGCCGGAGCTGATGTTATCGTCGCCGGAGCAGCAATTTTCGGCAGCGACGATTATCAGAAAACTATATCCTCATTAAAACTTGCCGCCAATTAATTGAAGCTCTCCCAAGGCAAGCCATGGAGAATCTTCGATTCTTAGAGGAAATTATAATTCTATATTCGCTCGCTTACTTCAAAGCCCGCGGAGGTGTTTGCGCTCGCTACCGGATTCGATTCCCAATCAATGATACCTGAATTTTATCTCATGGCGGGGAACAGGGCGGTGTTTATTAATTTCATTTTAGCCAGACGAAAAGCAAGAGCTGTCCGGATACAACCGAAACCATATTCCATACTTCGTTTGAAATTAATTGATGACGCTTCGGCGAAATAACTTGTCGGACAGCTTACTTCCGCGATAGTATAACCAAACCAGACAATCTGAGCCAGCATCTGATTGTCGAATACAAAATCATCGGAATTATTTATGAGAGGCAATTTCTGCAGAAGCTCGCGGGAAAAGGCGCGGTATCCGGTATGATATTCGGAAAGTTTCGCGCCTATTAAAACGTTTTCAGTAAGGGTCAAAAAGCGGTTGGCAATATATTTCCAGACAGGCATGCCGCCTTTGATGGCATAACCGCCGAGGATGCGGGAACCGAGAACACAATGGTAAAGACCATTGCCGATTAACGAATCCATAGCCGGAATCAGTCTGGGCGTGTACTGATAATCAGGATGCACCATGATTACAATATCAGCGCCCTCTTCCA
>JBEKJX010000115.1:0-8806 GCA_050011015.1 Smithella sp. | reverse complement strand
GATTGCGCCGGTGCATTTCCCTTGGATGGATGATATTTCTAAACAGGCAAAATTAATAGATGAGCGTAAAGCGGTCATCCTTTGTTACAAAGAATTGAAATTTCCCGGTTATAAGGAAATTTTTAAAAAAAAGTGGCCGGACGAAATTCCATGGTTAAGAGGCGGTTGTTTATTCATCTATGCGCCCCAACATACAGGTAATAATTAAGCGCTACTTGGTCATGCGGGTCATCAATTAATACAATAATCTTTATATTAATTATTTGATAAAGTTCAGAGGGGGATTTACTTTTAGGTGTCGAAGATACTACTGATCAAACCAAGATTCCTGGGATTGGAGTTCTTTCTAATAACACAACCGATGGGACTTATGAACATTGGTGCCACGTTGAAAATAACCGGTCATGAACCGAAGATCCACGACTGCGCCATTGACCATAAAAACCTTAATATTCTCAGGGGTAAAATTAAAGATTGGAAGCCGGATTTTATCAGTATCAGTATAATTCTCGCCGAGGTTAAGCAGACAAAAAGAATCATGGGAGTCATTCGTGAGATTCTGCCGGATGGCCCCGTCACTTTTGGCGGTCCCTGGCCGTCGGCCAATCCGGGGGAATCAATAAAGACATTCGGAATGGCTATGTTATTATTGGTTAGGGAAAACAGGCATTTCCCGAATTGATAGACGCTATAAACAATGACAACCTTACGGATTCAATTGCAGGTACGGCGTCTATGATCGATGGTCATATAAAGATAAATCCAAGAAATCATTTGACCGAAGACTAACTGAACACTCTGCCATGTCCTGCGAGGGAACTCCTGGATCACAAAGTGTACGCGAAAATGCATTCAATGCCCGCCGTTGGACGAAGGCCTTATATAGCTATAGTTACTTTCCGTGGTTGTTTCTACCGTTGTGCTTACTGCCATCAGACAATGGGGAAAGTTTTTTTAGAAAGCGATCTGCGGAGTCAGTTCTTGCCGAGATAGAGGAGCTCCGATTCAAACAAGGATTTAAAGAATTTGAGATAGTTGACGATTGTTTTAATCTGGATCCCAAAAGGATGTATGTGATACTTGCCGGCATTCGGGATAAGCTTGGTGATGTCAAACTGCATTTTCCGAACGGCCTGCGGGCTGATATGCTCGAACCACATGACACAATTCTTTTCAAGCAGACTGGAACTACGTTGGTCTGCTTTGCCATAGAAACTTCCAGCGCCCGGTTGCAAAAGATGATTCACAAGAATCTTAATATCGAAAAGGCCGTTACTACGATTATTGCTTTTGTCAAGGCAGGAATTTACTCAATCGGTTTTCCGACAGAAACTTTCGAGGAAGCTTCTGATACTGTAGAATTTGCCATTTGCTCTCCCTTACACCGCGCAATGTTTTTTCGTAACATACCATTTGCCGGGACCGCGCTCGCAGAAATGGCTGCGGATTTTATCAAAAACAAAAATGACCTCTACGATCCTCGAAAAATTAATTGCTATAACAGCATACTAAATATCTCGGCAATATCAGATAATGAATTGCAAGTGGTTTTCCGACGTGCCTACAGACGCTTCTATCTTAATCCCAGAAGGATTCTTGGGCTTGCCATTCACCATCCGATGTTTTTTTCGCTTCCACTCTAAGCATTTTTGATTTTGATAAGGATTCTACATAGGATGCGTGAACCTGCATGAGACAAAAATAAATGTCCTGACTGACCATTACTTGTTTTCACATTTTGATAACCTTGATATTCTGAAGGGCATAAACGATAATTTTGAGTAAGGCATCCCATGTTTTTTGATAAATATTCCGTTGACATATAATATCATTCTTCATATACCTTTACCGTGATAAACGAAGGTTTTTTCAGAGAAAAGGATGACGGCTGCCATGCGGAAAAACACAGCCACTTAGTGTTTTTTCTGGTGCTTATCATTACGGCAGTTGTATTTTGCGGCAGCCTGAAACTTGGCTGGACCAACTGGGATGACGATTTATACATCTACGAAAATCCGTTAGTCAGCGAAGTGAAGCTGAAAAATATTTTTACTCAGCCTGCTGACTATAATAGCTATAACCCTCTGGTGATTTGCTCTTTTGCTCTTGAATGGAAGTTGGTTAAGGACAGGCCATTTCTCTATCACCTCGACAATGTCCTGTTGCATCTTCTATGTACGGCGTTGGTCTGGTTTTTATTGCGTAGACTAGGTCTTTCTGTATGGTGGAGCGGTTTTGCCGCCCTGCTTTTCGGCATTAATCCCATGCGGGTGGAATCAGTAGCGTGGATTACCGAGCGCAAGGATCTGCTATATGCACTCTTTTACCTGGCAGCTATGCTTGCCTATATCCGTTACATCGTTTCCAGAAAGAACGCGCATCTGTTGTTTACATTTATCTTTTTCATACTTTCACTCCTTTCCAAAGGACAGGCCGTGGCAATGCCTTTCGTGCTGATGTTACTAGACTGGTATTTCAAACGAAGGATTAGCCCGAAAGTCATCTTAGAAAAAGTAATTTTCTTTGCGGTGTCCCTAATTATAGGTCTTATGACCATAACCTTTTTTGTAAAAAATGTTTATGTTGCAGCCAGTAGTAAAACTATTATGAATACTTTTGGAAGGGGTGAGCAGATTATCCTGAGCGGTTATACTTACACGGTTTATATTTTAAAATCCATCATTCCCTATGCGACGAGTCCCTTGTATCCCATACCCGCCTCACTTCAGGCTGAGCATTGGATTGGCGGAGCAATATCGGTTTTCGTTTTCGTGAGTGCGCTGGTCCTATGGCGTAAGCATAGATTTATTGCCTTCGGCCTGTTTTTCTTTACTATTAATATCTTTTTTCTCCTTACGTCGTTTTTGATGAACGAAACAGCTTTTCTTTTCGATCATTACAGTTATGTTTCCTACATAGGTCTGTTCTTTGTGATGGCCATGAGCATGCAGCAATTATCGGATAAATTTTCATTGTGGCGTTTGCCGATGGCGGGCATTGCTGTTTCTTTGCTGGTCACTTTTGCCATACTAACAATGGAATATATCCCAATTTGGAAAAACAGCGAAACTCTCTGGACGTACGTCATTGAAAAATATCCGCGCCAAATCCCGGTTGCCTACCTTAACAGAGGACACTATTGGTACAAGAACAACCGGCTCGATAAAGCCATTGAAGATTTAAGCACGGCTATTGATATTAATCCTAATTATCTGCAAGCCCGTATGAACCGCGGTCTTATCTACCTGGAGAGGAATAATACCGGAAATGCCCTTCATGATTACAACCGATGTCTCGATCTTATGCGTCCTTATGATACCAGCGGGAACATTTTGAATCCTTCCGTCTCGGGCGCATTGGGCAATAGGGGGCTGATTTATTCCAGAATGGGTCAATACGACAAGGCACTTGTTGATTTTGACCTCGCCATAAAACTTAATCCTTCAAATCCAAACAATTATTTAAACAGAGCTTTTACTTATATGCAATTGCGTGAATATGACAAATCCATCCGGGACTTCACTCTCTGTAATCAGTTCAATCCGGCGAATCCCGATATCATTAATAACAGAGGAGTGTGTTATCTGCGTTCGGGTAATTTAAAGTCAGCCCTGGATGATTTCAACAAAGCCATTATGATAAACGGCAACAATCCTTTATATTATACAAATAGGGCTTTCGTGTATCATAAACTGGGACACACAGTGGAAGCAATACTGGATGTGCAAACCGCACAGAAGATGGGTGCCGTAATTGATCCTTCATTCATAAAATTACTGCAATCGCGCTAAAATACGATTTGTGGATATTTGCATAGTAACAGGATATTTATGAATAAACTTTACATTGTAATGCCGTCCTATAATGAAGAAGGTGTGATAGCGAAAGTTGTGGATGAATGGCATGCCATTGTTGAGTCTGTTGGCAATGGCAGTAAACTCGCTATATTTAACGACGGCAGTAAAGATAATACGGTAAGGATTTTGGAAAACATAAAAAATAAATATCCCGATTTGATAGTGATTAACAAACAGAATACGGGACACGGACCAACGTGTACATTTGCTTATAAATACGCTGTTGCCGAAAATGCGGATTGGATTTTTCAAACAGATTCCGATGGCCAAACAAAATCAAGCGATTTCTGGCATTTCTGGGAGAAGCGAAGTGTATATGATTTTATTATCGGCTACCGCGCGAAACGTGGCGACGGCTGCGCGAGAAGGTTTATTTCGCGAACACTTATGCTGGCGCTATTTGTAATATTCAATGTGGTTGTAAAAGATGCCAATACTCCTTTTCGTTTGATGAAAGTTGATCGTCTGCGTCGATATATACCGGTAGTCCCGGACAATTTCTTTCTTCCCAATACATTATTGACAGTGATGATTACGAAAAATAAAGAAAATATTTTATGGCAGGAAATTACTTTTGCACCGCGAACTTCCGGCATTTCATCCATTCCTTTGGTAAAAATCGGCAAGCTGGCGATAGCGCTGATAACGCAATTATATAAAATGAAAGACTTAAAACCACTGAAATGAAGATTGCATTAGTAAGGCCAAATTATAATAGCCATATAATAACGCCGCCGCTGGGGTTGGGATATCTTTCGTCATATTTAAAGAAGTCCGGGATAGATGCGGTAATTATTGACGGGTTAAAAGAGCATTTGGAATTACGCCGGATGGTCGGCAGGATTTTAGATTTGAAGCCCGATGCCGTAGCGATCACCTGCCTGACGGCTTTTTACAAGGAAGTTGTTTTATTATCGAGAAAATTAAGGGGAAATAAAATTACAACTATAATTGGCGGGCCGCACCCCACTTTTTTGCCTTATCAAACATTGGTTGAATCGCAGGCCGATTATGTCGTGTGCGGAGAAGGAGAAATTCCACTCCTCAATTTAATTAATATAAATTTTCAAAATGATAACATTCGGGGTGTTTATTCTTTAAAGAATTTAAAAAATGAGCGGCAGGAAATAATTAAAGCGCAAGTCGTGGAAAATTTAGACGAGCTGCCCTTTCCTGACTGGGAGCAAATGAATCCGAAAAGTTACCCGCAAGCTCCGCACGGCGCTATTATCAAGGGATTTCCTGTGGGTGTGATAATTACCAGCCGGGGGTGCCCTTAGGAATGTACATTTTGTGCTGCTCCTAAATTTTGCGATAAAAAAATAAGATTCAGAACTCCGGAAAATGTTGTGGAGGAAATCGAGTATCTGATTAAAAATCTTAAAGTTAAAGAAATACATTTTGAAGACGATAATTTTACTTTCATCTCTGATAATGTAAAAAAGTTATGCCGATTATTAATAGAGAAAAAAGTTAAAATTAACTGGGCTTGTCCAAATGGAATAAGGGCGGACAATATCAGCCCGGAGCTTATTGGATTAATGAAAGAAAGCGGATGTTATTATTTTGCTTATGGCGTTGAGTCCGCTAATCCCCGGATTTTAAAAAACATTAAAAAAAGAGAATCCATTGAAACCATTGAACGGGCGATTGAGATAGCCGATAAAGCTGGCATATCTACTCAGGGCTTTTTTATTTTTGGTCTGCCGGGAGAGACTGCCTCTACGATTGAAGAAAATATAAATTTTGCTCTCCGGTCGGGATTGTCACGCGCGCAGTTCATCATTCTGGATGTTTTGCCCGGTTCCGAATTGTGGGATACGTTGAGAGGTAAATTTATTCCGAACTGGGAAAAAGAAAGCTACCGTGAGCCGGAGTGGCTACCGGAGGGTATCACGAAGGAACAATTGCTGGCGGCGCAATCCAGAGCCTTCAGAAAATTTTATTTAAGACCAAAAATATTTTTCAAATTATTGAAATTAGTTGGCCACAGACAAGTATTCTATTTGATTAAAAGATTAGAAGGTTACAGGTTGTTAAAATATTAATATTGACAGCGCTTATTATAAATACAGATATAAAATAGGAAAATAAGAGAGACTGCCCTGTTAAATTGCGATACCCCCGCAAATATTCAAATTCCTTAATTATCACCCTTTGAAGATACTGGATTCAGGCAATTATTTTTTATTGACATAAAACTATTTTTTTCATAATAAGTACTATGATTAAAATGGGGGATATTATTTATGGCAGAAAGTATAGAGTCAACTAAACCGTACGTAGTTGAGTTCGAACACCGTGCCGGTTATCTTTATGCGCATGCGCAGGCGGAGAAGGACAGTCTTGATATATCGGTGGGCTACTGGACGGACATAGCAACATACTGCAGAGAGAATGGGTTCTCCATGTTACTTGTTGAAAGGGATGTCGGTACAGCGAACTCACTGGGTGATACTTACGAAGTCGTTTCGAAGGTACATGAAGTAGGGTTGACCAACGTAAAAATAGCGTTTGTTGAACGCCGTCCCGAACATATTGACCCTGATTTGTTCGGTGAAACTATCGCTTTTAACCGCGGTATTTCATGTAAGGTTCTTAAGAATATCAGAGAAGCCGAAGCATGGCTCCTTTTTAACACAACTCTCATGCCAGATCGCATGGAATCCGCCGCCTGACAGGATCAGTTCCCCGTGAGGTTAAAGCTGTTTTTATTGCGTTCCTTTTCAGTTCCAGTCGTGCCTTCAATCTTTGACTGACTTTTTTAGTGGAGCCTGTACGGCAATATACGGGTTCGTCGGCTTACTCGATGTATATCTTGAAGGTCACACGTCAGTAATATACCAGCCCAAGCCTCTTCCTTTCCGAAGTTAATCCTTAAAAGTGCAAATTGGTATCATTATCTCTAATCGCTATTTACGCAAACATTAGCGATAGGGAATTTTATACCCAGTTAGATTCGTAGTATTTTACATATGGCGGGCATTCCTTTTCGTTTCCCAATATTCATTGACATATGAGGAAATTCTTCATATACTTTCGCACCGAAAATGTAATATTTAGTTAATTTTTTAAATAATCCGCGTACATGGAGAAAAAATGCTGGTACTGTCTATAGATAAAAAACGTGAACTTAGAATATTTTTGAGGATGTTTGTCAAAATTGTATGGGCTATTGGTTTGGCGGCCATTTTGGAGTCCTGCGGCACCTCACCTGGATACAACTATACAATTAGCGGCACGATCAGCGGTATGATCGGCAGCGGGCTGGTATTACAGGACAATGGAGGAGATAACCGGACCATCACCGGAAATGGCGCTTTTTCCTTTAACACGGCGCTGACCAGCGGAACTGCCTACTCCGTCACAGTTCTAACACAACCGACCAATCCTTCCCAAACTTGCGTCGTCAGTAACGGCAGCGGCTCAGTCAACGGCTCGCCGGTGGAAAACGTAGCAGTGAGCTGTGTGATGAATTATTCCTCCGTCGCAATTACGAAGGGATCATCATCGGGAGAAGAATTTGCCTATGTGGCAAGTAGTACTTCTAGTACTGCTGGCAAGATCGAGGCCTACACTATAGATACGACAGATACGACCACTCCGCCACTCGGAACATTAACCCCTATTTCAACGTCCTCTACTGATACCAGTTCCACCTTCATCACGCTTTACCCTAACTCTAACTCTTCAGTAGGGGAATATGTCTATGTTTCAAATTTTGCAAGTAATGGCACTATTTTGTTTTATACTATCTCAAGCACAGGAGCATTGACATCGACACCGATACAGACAGTGAGCGCCGGAGCATATCCCACCTCCGTAACGGTTGATCCCAATGGGCAATTTGCCTATGTGGCAAATATGGGTGACGGTACTATTTCGGCCTATATCATCGATCAGACTACTTTAAATGGAGGGCAATTAACCCCCGTTTCAGGAAGTCCGTTTTCTGCAGGGACCAGTCCCATCTCTGTCACGATCACGAAATCATCATCGGGGGAAGAATTTGCCTATGTAGCAAATATGGTTGACAGCACTATTTCGGCCTACACTATATCTGCGACCTCGACTTCTACACCAGGAGCATTAACCACCATTTACGGAAGCCCGTTCAGTGCCGGAACGAATCCTACGTCTGTTACAATTGATCTCACCGGGAGTTTTGTCTATGTGGTAAATATGGGTTCCAACAATATCTCGGCCTACACCATAGATACGACTACGCCCGGAGCATTAGATGCCGTTTCAGGCAGTCCGTTCGCTACCGGAACTAATCCCACTTCCGTCACGATCACGAAATCATCATCGGGGGACGAATTTGCCTATGTGGCTTCGGCTGACGGCAATGTCTATGCCTACACCATAGATACGACTACACCCGGAGCATTAGACGCCGTTTCAGGTAGCCCGTACGCCATCGGAATTTATCCTACCCCCGTTACAATTGACCCCACCGGGAGTTTTGCCTATGTGGCAAGTATGAGTACCAACACAATCTATGCATATACTATCAATTCAACCACCGGGGCATTGACCTCCGCAGGAAGCATGGCAGTATATAATAATTATAGTCCCAGCGCCATAACGGTTGACCCCACTGGGAAATATGCCTATGTGGCTACGAGTAATGGTATCCTCGCCTACGCCATCAATACGACCACCGGGGCATTGACCTTCATTGAAGGCCCATATTGATAACTGGTTTATTTCCCACCCGTTGCACAAGACAACAAAGGTCTTCGCTGTCTTGAGATGATAGTCCTTTTACCCTTAGTGATCTACATTTCAATTGACATATGATCATTCTTCCTTTAATTGAGTCACATAACTATAATTCACATGAGCCGGAACCGGTCACTACGCAAGCGGCCTTGCAAAAGGAATAGCAATTTGAAAAGAATTAGTGACGAAACTCATAAAAATACCGTGTCTCAAAATCCTGCCAA
>JBEKJX010000114.1:0-8831 GCA_050011015.1 Smithella sp. | reverse complement strand
TTAAAATATCGAATCATTACTCCACTGCCGGAAAATTACAGCCATGTTGCTAAAACACTTCTTGATTTTTCGCAAGAATATAAAGAGCCAATACGATCTGGAGAACACCTCTCAAAAATAATGGGCGGCAAAGCGCAAAGAATCCGTGATAATGTAAAGCAGTTTCTTTCTACTCAGGAAGAAAGAAATGCAGAGATAACTCGCATTTATGAAACTATTAAGAAACTCTTGGTTCATGATCTTTCAAAAGATGCTTTCGCGGATATGTACGCACAAACCCTCGTGTATGGCTTATTTGTTGCACGCTATAACGATACAACCCTTGAAACCTTTTCTCGGCAGAAAGCACGTGATCTTGTCCCGGCATCTAATCCTCTTCTCAGGCATTTTTTTGATCACATTGTTGGCCCCGATTTTGATAAACGGCTGGAGTATATTGTAAATGAGTTATGTGCAGTATTTTCCCATGCCAATGTTCAAGATCTTATGCGTCAGTATTTTAAAAATGATTTATGGGGTAATACTCATGAAAGTCCCGACCCTGTGATACATTTTTATGAAGATTTTCTGAAAGAATACGACCCTGAACTTCGGAAAAAACTTGGCGCTTTCTATACACCATTGCCTGTCGTACGATTCATTGTGCGTTCCGTTGACTTTCTCCTTGAAAAAGATTTTGGCCTTGCTTCCGGTTTAGCCGATACTTCAAAATTGGCTAACGGTATCCATCGAGTGCAGATTCTTGATCCTGCTGTTGGTACAGGGACATTCATTAGTGCCACTATCCGAAGCATCTATAAACGATTATTTGATAGTGGCCAAAAGGGGCGCTGGCCAGCATATGTGCATCACGATTTGCTTCCGCGTTTGCACGGTTTTGAGCTTATGATGGCCCCTTATACAATAGCACACTTAAAATTGAGCATGGCATTTAAAGAGACAGGCTTTTGGAATTTTCATCGCCGTCTTGGCATTTATCTAACTAATTCTCTCGAAGAAGGATCCAAACAGACAGAGATGCTCACTGGTTTCGGCCTTGCTGAAAGTATTGCCGAAGAATCGAAAGAAGCGGAAGTAATAAAAAATAAAATGCCGATCATGATTGTTATCGGTAATCCTCCCTATGCGGGTGAATCAAGTAATACTTCATACAAAGACAATGATGTTTATAAAGTAGAACCCAGTGGAGGTAAATTACAAGAACGTAATTCAAAATGGCTTAGTGATGATTATGTGAAGTTTATTCGTTTTGCTGAAAGTATGATTGAAAAAACGGGTGAAGGTATTGTTGCGATGATTACTGCGCATGGATATTTAGATAACCCCACATTTCGCGGTATGCGTTTTCATCTTATGAAAACATTTAACGAAATATATGTAATTGATCTGCACGGTAACGCTAATAAGAAAGAGAAAGCTCAAGATGGGCGTGAAGATAAGAACGTTTTTGATATTAAGCAAGGTGTCGCTATCTTTTTAGGCGTCAAAAAGCACGATAAAAAGAATAATGATGTTAAAATATTTCGCGCAGATTGTTTTGGATCACGTCCATCAAAATTTGAATTTCTTAATACAAACACACTTGATTCTGTGAAATGGAATGAAATTGTGCCATCAACACCAAATTATGAGTGGGTTTCCCGAAATGACAAAATAAGAGAAGAATATATAAAAGGATTTTCAATAAACGATATTTTTCCAATATCAGGTGTTGGTTTTGTGACCGCTCGTGATGGAATGTCTATTCAACATACTAAGGCAGACATCGAAAAAGTAGTGAATGATTTTCAAATAGTAGATGCTGAAACACTGCGGCACAAATATGATCTAAGAAAGGATACGCGAGATTGGAAAGTAGCATTAGCTAAAAACGATGTAGTTAAAAATTATAGCGAAGAGAGATTTATACCGATATCCTATCGTATCTTTGATACTCGATGGACTTTCTATACTGGAAATTCTAAGGGTTTCCATTGTATGCCACGTGGTGAAATAATGAGCCACTTTATTAAGAGAGATAATATCGGCTTAATAACTGTGAATCGTTCTCCAACTGAAACTCCAACATCTTATTATTTTCTGTCAAAATTCCCACATTCAAATGGTTATATACGTTCTGATAGTGTGAGTATAGATACAGTTTTTCCTGTTTATCTCTACCTAAAAGATGGCTCACGCGTGCCAAATCTCAAAAAAGAAATAGTTGATGAAATTGAAAAAAATGTTGGAAAAGTTTCTCCTGAAGATATTTTTGATTATATCTACGCAGTTCTTTATTCACGGAACTATCGAGAGAAATACAAAGAGTTTCTCAAGATCGATTTTCCACGGGTGCCGTATCCGAAAGATGCAAACACTTATAAAAAACTGGTTGCCCTTGGCTCGGAATTACGCTCAATCCATCTTCTTGAATCACCGAAGGTTAATAAATTTATAACCACCTATCCTGTCGCTGGTTCTGATACCGTTGAAAATCTATCTTATAAAAACGAAAAAGTAATTATCAACTCTGAGCAATACTTCGGCAATGTTTCCGCAGTGGCATGGAATTTTTACATTGGTGGTTATAAACCGGCACAGAAATGGCTTAAAGACCGCAAAGGACGAATATTGACGAATTCAGATATCGAACATTATCAGAAAATAATTGTAGCACTGACGGAAACTGATCGAATTATGAAAGAAATAGATAGATAGTAAAAGAGACAGATACAATTATTCCCATGGCAGGGGTTCGTAGTTCGGGTCTGAAGACCCGGACTACATTTTAAACGTGAAATGCCAAAGCAGATCATCAAAAGTCAACGGCAGACCTGTCCCTTGGGATTCCTTGGGATTTTTTTATTGGCCGGTCAACTGTCGCGAAACAATTAACCGGTGGATACACCACCTTTATTCCTAAACACAACTTTTGTTTATATCTTAAAAAATAATACCTATTGTTCATTATTAATGTATGTTCATTTTATATGAACAAGATAAGAAAATGAACATTATTCTTATAATTATACTATAAAACAGTGATATAATATTGTAATAATTAAATTTATTAAGAAAGTATCCCTTTTATTAAATATCTTGACATTTGTTCAATTTTAGCTTATGTTCACAATTAATGAACAAAGATTAAAAGTGAACATCATATGAATAATAAAGACTATAATAGAGAAGATGAAATCTTTAAACTTGCTATTGATGCATTCAGGAAGAATGTTCCCGTGCAGTTAAATATCGGACCTTTGATTAGACCACCTCATGACAATTTCGATTTTCTACCGGATATGGAATTGGATATGGAGATAGATGGTAAGAAGATTAAATATTATGCTGAGATTAAGAATACCTTAACAAGAACAAATATTATGTTTCTTCTCATGCATAGACAAAAATTACCCTATCCAATTATATTGATAGCAAAATATGTAAACCCTCTTATGGCTGAAAAGCTAATGAATGATCGTATAGAATTCATCGATACAGCGGGCAATGCATTTATAAACCAGCCACCAATATATATTTTTGTAAAAGGTAACAGACCTCCAGCGGCGCCGGGACAAGTTCAGGTAAACAGGATTTTCAAACCAACAGGTCTAAAATTTATTTATGCCTTGTTATGCAATCCTGATCTGGAGAATAAACCATTTCGGGATATTGCTGCAAAGGCAAATGTGGCTCTTGGAACAGTCGGTTGGTTTATGAGGGACTTGAGGGAATTAGGCTTTCTAATAGATATGGGTGGAAAAGGTTACAAGCTTGTTCAGAAAAATAATTTATTTCAGCGATGGATAACTGCATACCCTGAGCAATTAAGGCCTAAACAGATCTTGGGTCATTACAAAGGCGAATATGATGGCTGGTGGCATAAGAAAGAATTGCTTAATTTTAATGCAAAATGGGGCGGCGAGGTTGCTGCTGCAAAACTGACTAAATATCTCCAACCTGAGATAATAACGATCTATACAAAGACTGAATATCTCAATCAGCTGTTGCTTGAATGTAAACTTAGAAAGGATCCTGCCGGTGAAATTGAAATTCTCAATCAGTTCTGGGACAATGATGTAAATTTGGAATATAGAGATGATGTGAATTGGAATTATAGAGATCTGGTACATCCAATACTTATCTATGCAGATCTTATTGCAACAGGAAACCAGAGAAATATCGAAATGGCAAAAATGATTTATGAAGACTATATCGTTCGACTTATCAGGCAAGATTGATCAGCAAAAAATAGAAGCCCTTTTAGCTATTAAAAAAGAAGCCGATATTTTAAATATCCCTTTTTTTGTTGTCGGCGCTTTTGCGAGAGACATAATATTAAAACTTTATGGAATAGGAATAAAATTCATCTTGGAGAAGATGTTTCATTACAGTACCTAAGCAAAAAAATATCTTGCGCTATTCGCGAATAGCGAATATAATCCCGCCATGATTCTTAAACCCCAAGATATATTTATTCTCCTGAAACTTGTCTCCATCGGGAAAGCCCAGTGGTCTTATGCCTCTCTGTCCCGTGATTTGTATATGAGCACGTCAGAGGTCCATGCAGGTACGAGGCGTGCGGCCGTAGCCCATTTAATGGGCTCACAGAAAGGGCATCCTCTGAAAAAATCTTTTGAAGAATTTCTCATTCACGGTATTAAATATGTCTTCCCACCAGATCACGGTAGCCTTACCCGAGGCATACCTACATCATATGCAGCGCCCCCTCTCAAAAACGTTATTTCTCAACCAAAGGAACCCCCTCCTGTATGGCCTGATCCGGAAGGCACTGTCCGTGGATATGAATTTTCTCCTCTTTATAAGTCTGTTCCGAAGGCTGCTTTAAAAGATAGAAAGCTTTATGAATTATTGGCCTTAGTTGATGCAATCCGTGACGGAAGAACCCGTGAAAGAGAAATCGCCATCAAAGAACTCAAAGTACGCTTGGAATCATCATGATCAATACTAGAGATGTAAATATCCAAATGATCACCACTGTCGCCAGACGACTTGGTAATCTTAGAGAGAAAGTAGTTTTCGTCGGCGGTTGTGCTTTTCCCCATTTTATTTCATAGCCGTAAAATAAACGGGACAGGTACAATTGTTCCCACATTGAGACCCCTCAAACATCGAGTGCTTGCCGAGGTTAATGGTGAAGAGTTTTAAGTTTTCGTAGTGCGAGCCTTCAGGCTCGCTTGTTTTGCGGGTCTAAAGACCCGGACTACGTTTTAGTGGTGAAGGGTTTTAAGTGTTACATTTCAGGTTAAGATTTCTCACGCGCCTGCGGCGGTTCGAAATGACTAAGTAAGGCGAGTATGAAGACCCGGACTACGTTTTAATGGTGAAGTTTTGCGGGTCTGAAGACCCGGACTACGTTTTAGTGATGAATAGTTTTAAACGTGAAATGCCAAAGCAGATCATCGAAGGTCAATGGCAATAGCCCCTTCGTTTAGCCAATTCTAACAATTTGCAATTCCCTGATTCACATGCTTTTTGTACATCATGACAACCATACTTGTTGTTTCCCTGATTAAAATAAACAATAGCACGGTTGCAGTAGGCAACGGCTAAATCCGGTTTCAGCCGGATAGCTTCATTAAAGTCCCCGATAGCCTGTTGATCCCGGCCGAGCTTAACGTAAACAACCCCCCTGTTGTTGTACACATCAGCATAATCCGGTTTCAGCCGGGCGGCTTTATTAAAGTCCTCAATAGCCGGTTGATACCGGCTGAGTTTAGAATAAGCGCTGCCCCTGTTGAAGTAGGCAACGGCTAAATCCGGTTTCAGTCGGATAACTTCATGGTATTGCACTATCGCCTTGTCAATTTGTCCTTTCTTTTCAAGGATGATACCGAGGTTGTTGTAGGCCAGCCAGCAGTCAGGATTTTTCGCTATGGTAATTTTCCAGAGCTTTTCGTTGTCGCTATAATTGCAGGTTTGCCGCCAGGTCAAAAAGCTTAAAGCCAGCAACAGAATTGCGCTGAAAATCACCGGTAAAAGGAAAAAGTTTCTCTTCTTCAACCTGTCAGAGGCCAGGGTTATTCCGGATGCAACGAGTCCGATCGGCCCGATGATCGCAAAATACTGCCAGTGGTCCGCGACCAGTGAGAAGTTCATGAAATAAATGTTCAAAAAGCCCAGAACCGGAAGCAGCATCACCACAAAGTACCCCAGTCCGAACAGCCAGGCCCTGCTCCATCCCCTGCGATAGCGCCAGAGAACCGCAGCTCCCACCAGGACCAGCAGTAAGGGTATATATGACAGCAGATTCGTCGCATCGATTTGCCACTTTGGATAAACGAACATCAGGTTCAACGGCAGCAGCGCCTTGTAGAGATAAAACCACACCGCCCAACCCGCTACCGCCAGGCGCGACCAAAGGCTGTCCGTGCGTATCACTTCAGATCCGATGGCATTATGGGACTGGAACCAGATGGTGATCCAGCCCAGCAGCACCGCAACTCCGAAAAACGGCAGGGTACGTCTCACATTCCGGATGCTGATCCTTCCGTGCCGCCACCACGCCATGCCCAACAGCACTATCGGCAGCGGCGTCACCGCTGTCTTGCTCAATAACGCGAGCACAAAAGATCCCAGCGCCATCCCATACCAGCGCCATCGGCATGCGTCCTCAAACCGCAGGTAACAGAGAATACTTGTGAGATAGAACAGCATGGCCAGTGTATTTTTACGTTCGGTGATCCATGCCACCGATTCCACATTGACCGGATGGACCGCAAACAAGGCCGCCGCCAGCCACGATCCCGGGATTTTCAAGCGGGCAAGCACCCGCCAGATCAACACTGCGCTCAAGGCATGCAGAAGCACGTTGATTATGTGGTAGCCAAGCGGGTTCGCACCCCATAGGCGCCATTCCAGCCAGAGGGTCGTAGATGTCAGAGGAAAATAATCCGGAGCTCTGGCGGTAAACCAGAATTGATACAAGCCATCGGCCTGCCTGATCAGGGGATTGTTCACCAGAAACGTATCATCATCCCAGATGAACCCGGCGTGCCACACCGGCTGGTAAACAATGATAACCATGGCAACAAGGAACAAGCCCATCAACCAGCCCGGAACCCGCGAAAATTGCAAGAATCCGGCGATCCCGTTTGCCGTCTCAACTGAGTGAGTCGCTGAAACATTCTCTGGCGGGCTTAAACGTAATTCGTCTGTGCCCTCCACCTTTCCGCCATCATTCACGTGTGTTCCCTTTGTATTTATTTTGCTTGACAAGAATTTGCTTTCTGATGGCGAAAATATAGGGAAGTTTCGTTTGCGTGTCAATTCATTTCAAAATAATCATTAACAACTTGAAATATTGCATGAAAAAGGAAATTGGGGAATTCCCCTATAATTAAGTATACTGTCCCCCGAACTACACCCCGAACTACAAACGGTCTGCTGCGATCAACAACTTTAAAAACGGTCTAAAAAAACTATTATACTCTCTTATTGATTGACTAAACGATTTTATTATACAAGGTGCAACGTCCATAGTGAGCAGCGCGAGGCTTCTCGCACGTCTGCTCGACTGTGCGGTTAGACGGTGATACTCCAATTCGCACGTTTGAACGATCGCTAAACGATCGAAAGAAAGTAAAGGGTCGCGACATTGTAGCCAAAATGGCTGAGCCACGGTATTAGCCAAGATCCAGTCGCGTGTCTAATTTCGCCGAGTAGAACGCCGATCCAGATCATGTAGGCACTTTGGAGCACATAGAAGGTCGCGCCTATAGGGCTTCCGATGAAGATAGGTCCGAGATGAGCACAGCCGAAAGCCAGTGCTGTGGCGATGATGGTGGTTCGAGCTGAAATCTCCCTCTGTTCGAGCCACCGGTACATCACCTGACGAAACAGCAACTCCTCGATTCCGGTGATTAGGAGGATCATTGGTACAGCCGCTGTGATGTTCAGGATTGAGAGGTCGTACGGAAGCGGTATCTTGAAAAATGTCATAAAACAGGCCGCAGTGGCTGCACTTGCGAGAAGCAGGCAGAACAGAGCCAACCAATACGCCCGGAATCGGCCCGGGCGTATGTTCCAGCCCGGTCGCACGATCCATAGTCCGACAACAGTGATGGTAACGAGCACTATCGCACTTGCTATACCTTTCGGAAACGCCCACTCCGTGCTCCAAATCAGCCCGCACACGGCAAGGACAGCAAAACCGAAAATCAAAAGCGTCGCACGATGCATTCATTTCTCTCCTAACGACTGAGATCAGTGGCCGGGGTATAGCCCCGTCCACTGGGGTGAATTGAGGAGTTGGGCCATTGTGCTGATGTTCCACTGGTTCATTCTATTCTTCAAAATAATCTAGAAAATGCTTCCAATAGCCACGGCTATTGTGGGTGATGAAAGTGCGGTCCGTGTCGGATGCTTCAAGGTAATCATTCAATCTATAACCGTCTTTAATAATGCACCAATTCATCCTTTTTGCATAAATTGCCCTTACAGGGCAGTTATAGACACAGCGCATACACCATAGGCAGTTCTCCCCTAATTCGGGGGACAGTATACTTAATTATCCATCATATCATAATTTCTTTTGTTTCGGCCCCGGCTTCTTCTTTCTCAAAACCCTATCTACTGCTTTTTCTATCTTTCTTATAAATTTTTCATCACCCAGCGGCCTGCCCGTTCTCTCATGCTGCCTTATTCGTACAATCTCCTTTTCTTCTATTCCTTCTTTCAAAAAGTTTCTCCAATCAGGCACTAAATCCAACAACGGTTTTACTTTCACAAGTTCATTGTCTTTCCTAATAATATGACTTTTCGCACTGCTCCATTTATATAATGACGAATCTTTTGTGATTCCGGCGCGGACAGGATTCAATTCTATATAT
>JBEKJX010000113.1:0-8838 GCA_050011015.1 Smithella sp. | reverse complement strand
TATGTCATTTCGAAGCGAAGCGAGAAATCTTTAAGATTCCTCACACGCCTGCGGCGGTTCGGAATGACAGTTTTAAGTTTTAAGATTTATTTCTTTCTTCATTCAAGGAAATGAATTGTTATTCTTTTCCTTGGCAAGCCTTCTTTAGATATTTATGTTTTGGTGCTTTGATTTAAGAATGGTATCTAAAGCTTAAGATATGGCCGCATAGCAATCTCCAGCTTTTTTCTCTGATTTTCATATTCGGCTTTATCCATTACAGGCGGCAATTCAATTTTCGGCAAATATTTTATGGTCACGCGGGCGAAAGGTTTAGGAATCATAAATCTATCCCAGCTGTGAAAATACCAGGCTCGATCAGCAACTGTAACGACCGGAACAATCACAGCGTCTGCAATGTGGGCAATGGCAATGGCGCCCGTCTTAACAACTCCGGCGGGACCATGCGGCCCATCCAGGATATGCCCTGCTAACCGGTAGTCTTTTAACCTGCGGATCATTTGCTTAAGCGCAGCTCCGGCGCTGTTGGAAGAAGAACCCCATACGGTATAAAACCCGGCATGCTTGACAACACCAGCAGCAATTTGCCCATCCAGACTTTTAGAGGACATTAAAGCAGGGTGGAATTTTTTATGTTTTTTTAAGATATTAATCTCGGCAAAAAACTGCTGGTGCCACCCGCAAATAAGAACCCTTCCGCCTTTTTCCAGATAATCTAACCACTGGGCTTCGTTTTCTATTTTTAGACGAAAAGTCGCGCTATATAGGCGTATTATCCAGTAGATAATAACTCCGGCAGGCCTCGTTTTAGCTATGTTGCGCAGTTTTTTGAACACATTTGTTTCTCCATATTGTATATGTTTAAAGTAATCATGAATAATCTATGAGTGCAAGTGCGAATTTAATGACACTTGCTAAGAACGGGCATAGCGAAGTTCAAGGGAAATGGATTTATGGACAAACCACATATTGAACACATCATAGAGCCGGAAGGTATTGAACTGAAGCGAGGCAAAGCTATCAGACTTGCGAAAAACTTCCTGAAATTCTCAATTTTCAAAACTGTAAATTTATGCTATAAATTGGCAATCAATAAAATGAAAACAGAAAACTTTAAGATAATTTTCATCGGTTTGCTTATAGTAATAACCCTCTTTTTTTTGGTTAATTTTATACATACAATACTTAATTTCACACCAATCAGCCAAGAAATACCTTTAGGTGCGTGTTTTAGGATCATGGCTAATTTACCTTTGATAGTAGCAGGAATATATGTTGGTTTTTCAAAAGCAGAGCAAAATGTGCTTAATGGAGCGCTTATAGGCATAATATCTTATTTAATTATATGGTTAATGCTTAATGTATTCTGGCCATCTCCATATTTTGATCATTCGTTTAAGCCTTTAATTATTGGCTATGGAATTGTGCGTAATGGACTTATATGCTCTGCAGCCTCATGGCTAACCAATACTATTCTTAAAAGAAGAAGACAGCAAATAAATTAATAGCACATTTATCAGACTTGCGGACAACTTCCTGCTATCCTCAGATTGTCAATCCTGATATTTATACAACCTTTCAGTTTGGAAATACACACTATTCACCCCGGACGATACATATAGATATTATACAATATATTGTGGATAAAAAATACTTGACATACTATATATAGCCTGTTAAGGATGTAAAAAATTTCATAGAAGCTCTGTTTCATCTTGCAATTTCCCGTTGATTGATCAGCATGCGATAAGAAGGACGAATCAGCATATCCCACTCTTTATAAGAGTGTATATATAGAGGAGCTACGGGTAGGCAAAGGTAGCCATAACCCAATCTGTGTAAAAGAGTAATTTTGCTCTTTTCAACACAAGGAGGTAATTATGACAAGAATAAACCTATTAGTAGCAAAAGTTGTGCTTTTAGGAATTTGTATAATGTGTGTTTCATCTGTCAGTGTATGGGCGGAAGAAATCAAAATATCGGTGACAGCATACACATTAAAGGAGTGTTACCATAATAAAGGCAGGACAGCTTCTGGAGAGATGGTCGGATCCGGAATAGTAGCTGTTTCACGAGACTTGGAACGTAAAGGGCTTAAATTGGGAACGCAGATCAAAATAGGTGATATGGGAACCTTTATAGTCAAAGACCGGACAAGTCGAAGAAACCGTGGTAACGTTGATGTTTATATGACTTCATACAAGAAGGCATTACTATTTGGAAGGCAGAAACATACTTTGGTATTAAATCAAGTGCCGGAAGATTCTCTTAAAGAATTTACCAATTCTTTATATAGGCCGTTGGATTTCAATTCTGTATATAATACGGATGAGATTAATGCTGTGAGAAAATCTATTCCTCTGCTTGGAAAAAAAACGTATGTCTGTTTTCTAAATTAGATTATGTAGATTTTAAGTAAATTACCATCCATGGGTATATGCTCCTCACCCATGGATGGTAAAATACTAAACAATGAACTTCTTCCTGTTATCCTCAAATTGTCAATAATGACAATCTTACAACCTTTCAATCGGGAATAATCAAATAATGGCTGAATCATATCTTAATATGTGGTACAATTATTTGAGAAGGTCAATCTGTAGTTTAATTTATACAATACAAAATAGAAGGGGGAAATATGAAGAGGACTGCATTACTGATTATTATGGTTTCAATATTTTTTCTCATGCTAATCACGCCATGTTTTAGCTGGCAGGGAAGAACGGCTGGTATGGGAGATGCTAACGGCCTGATTGAGGATGAGTCTGATTTACTCACACATCCTGCTGACATAGCATCAGGCAAAGATTTGAACGTATACGGAACTTACCGGTTAACTTACGACAAGGCAACCACCTGGGATTACAATTCAAGCCTTATGTCTTCGGTATTTTATCCATATTCAACCGCTGGCGAGGAGTGGAAAAATGAAGGTCTGGCAGGCATCGCTTTTCCCGCGGGAGCAGGAAGAATGGGTATTTTTATTGAATACACAGGCATAATAGGAAAATATAGCGGCGATGAAACTAATTATGGTTTCTTTGGACACACTCATTTTTATAGCTTAAATGATGATCTCGATAACTATGCTATTAGGGTTCTCTATGGCCTTCCCGTTGGAAGTATGAAGTTAGGCGGTGAAATTCAGATTGCTTACCGCAATGAGGAAAATGAAAATTATTTCAATGATAGCCTTTTAGCAGCAAAAAACTTTCCGTGGATTGCGGAGAATGCTCCCGCAATCAATCTTTTTCCTTATATGATCCCGTATAATTCTCAGTACTGGGAAGCTCTCGGTAAATTGTCGGCAGAAGGCATTGTGGGCACCATGAAATATGCCTTTACCATTAAAGGAGGTTTCCCCTTCTCTTCAAAGAACGAATACAATTATAACGAGAATGGTTTTCATACCTCCGGTCAGGAAGATAACTCATTGGACGGTAACATAACCGGCTGGAATATAGGTGCCGATACCTGGCTGAGATTTCCGGTGAATAACAACATGACCTTGCCTTTCCTCCTGAGCGTCGGCTACAAACAGGTCAAAAGGGATGGCACGGGGATCAGTAATTATGCTTCTACCGCTTCCTATGAGAATGAGACGAAGGATATCTTTGTTAAAGTTGGTGGCGGTCTGGATTATATCCCGGCACAAGGAGTGAAATTGGCTGCCGGACTTTACTATGATTACCTATATACACAGCAAGACATGTCCATATCAGATATTCTCATCGCTTCATTTTATTATGACAATGATTCCGATATGCCGAAACAGTCGGAACATCGCGTTACCTTGAAGGCGGCAGCTGAAAAAGAATTCTCTTCAACATTCACGTTACGCGGCGGTTTCAGTATTTTCTATGGCCGTGCCAGTTCTGATTATTCCTATTCAGCATATGATAATAGTGGTTCTTATCCCGTGGTCACTGTTTCAACAAGCGGTTATAATATGGGCGTCAATGCATCTGTAGGCGCCACATGGAAAATAGACAAAGTCAGTTTAGAGCCTTTTATCAACGGTGGCTATATAAAATATAGCACAAGCGGCGATGGTCTCTATGACACAACAGCTGTAGCTGTCAATTTCGACAAAACTAACTGGATCATCGGCGGTGGTTTATCCCTGAAATTCTAACGTGATATAACACAAATCTGTAAGGGAGAGATTAATGCCCTCCCTTACAGATTTGATTCTCATTTAAAATCAACAGGCTTTTTCGGTAGATATTTATTTTAGAGATTGAATCGATTTCTGATTAATTTCCAGCTGATAAAATGTATGCAACTGACGAAGTTTAATCGTTAAATCTTCATTCTGTATCAAGAGTATTATACTTTAAAATCATGTTACCAATTGGTGAAGTAAGAATATGAAAATAGGTTTAGCTTTGGGAGGCGGAGGCGTTCGGGGTCTGGCGCATATTCCTGTCCTGGAAACTCTTGATGATCTGGGCATTAAGCCGGGTATTATTGCAGGAACCAGTATGGGCGCCATCATAGGGGCGCTCTATGCCTCGGGGATGTCCGGGAAAGAAATCAGAGAGCGCATCAGCAGGATACTCATTCTGAAAGATGATACCTGGCGAGATATTGTTGCGAAGAAGAGCGATCTCCTGAAATTGGTCAAGGCGTTTTCCGCAGAAATTCCACGCGGCGGATTTATTAACACTCAGGGCTTTTTTGAATATCTTTTCGACGAGATCAAAAAGCGAACTTTTGAAGAGCTTGAAATCCCTCTTTTAGTGATTGCCGCAGATTATTGGACAGCAGAGGAAATCGTATTTGAAAAAGGCGACTTGCTTCCGGCTCTGCAGGCCAGCATGGCTGTCCCCGGGGTTTTTGCTCCGGTTTCCATCGCAAACAAAGTTCTTGTCGATGGCGGCGTTGTAAATCTTGTGCCCTACGACCGCCTTTTAGAGCGTTCTGATTTCACGATAGCAGTAGATGTAAGCAAAGTACGCAATCCCGGCAAAAATGAAATTCCCGGCACTCTTGAATCGGTTCTTGGCGCTTTTAATATCATGCAGGCTTCAGCGCTTGCTGAAAAGATGAAAATCAGAAAGCCCGATATCTATGTACAAGCGGAGATTAAGGGCATTCGTATGCTGGACTTTAGTAAAATTGATGAAGTTTTCCTGCAGGCTGTGCCGGCTATTGCCTCGCTGAGAAATCAATTAAAAGATTTAAAATTTTGACAAGGTTGAATAATTAATATTTCCTCCTTCCTCCTGAAATCATCATTTTCATTATCCTTATTTTCAAATTTATAATTTTATGCTAGTGTAGTGTTACATGAATATCTTTACAATATGTCATTTCGAAGCGAAGCGAGAAATCTTTAAGATTCCTCACACGCCTGCGGCGGTTCGGAATGACAGTTTTAAGATTTAAGTAGTTAAGCAAAAACAGGGAATAATGGATGGAAAAAACACCTGTGAAAGGTGGAGAGTCAAGTGCTTTTGTCGATATGACAAGGTTTTATTGTAACACTACACCAGATTACAACCGTAATTGTTAAATCTTCATTTTCATCTTCATTTTCGTTTTATTAAAATAAATATAAAACCGATTTAGACAGTCTGTATAAATATTGTTAACAAGATGGTCAGTGAAATATTACTATTTATAATAGTGCTGTTCAACAATTCACACAATGAAAGGAGGAAATATTATGAGTGAAGAAAACAAATCTTCGGTAAATGACAGCGTTGACAAACATATTACCGGCAGAGGCACGTCGAACCTGGACTGGTGGCCGAACCAGTTGAAACTCGATATACTGCACCAGCATTCCTCCAAGTCTGATCCGATGGGCAAGGATTTCAATTATGCCAAAGAGTTCAAGAGCCTCGATCTGGCGGCTGTGAAAAAAGATCTCGCAGCGCTGATGACAGACTCGCAGGATTGGTGGCCGGCGGACTTCGGTCACTATGGACCTTTGTTCATTCGCATGGCGTGGCACAGCGCCGGAACATACCGCACCGGCGACGGACGCGGCGGTGCGGGGGGCGGTAACCAGCGCTTTGCTCCGCTCAACAGCTGGCCCGACAATGTCAACCTTGACAAGGCGCGTAGGCTGCTCTGGCCGATCAAGCAGAAATACGGCAAGAAAATTTCCTGGGCCGACCTGATGATCCTCGCAGGCAACGTCGCTCTGGAATCGATGGGATTCAAGACGTTCGGTTTTGCCGGCGGGCGTGAGGACGTCTGGGAACCGGAACAGGACATCTACTGGGGCTCTGAAGGCAAGTGGCTGGATGACAAGCGCTACTCAGGCGACCGGGATCTTGAAAATCCGCTTGCTGCTGTGCAGATGGGTCTGATTTACGTCAATCCGGAAGGCCCCAACGGCAATCCGGATCCGATCGCCGCGGCGCGGGATATCCGCGAGACCTTCGCTCGCATGGCCATGAATGACGAAGAGACGGTTGCGCTCATTGCGGGCGGCCACACCTTCGGCAAAACCCACGGCGCGGGCGATGCGAAACATGTGGGGCCTGAGCCCGAAGCTGCCGGCATCGAGGAGCAGGGCCTCGGCTGGAAGAGCAGCTTTGGCACGGGCAAGGGCGGCGACACAATCGGCAGCGGACTTGAAGTCATCTGGACCACCACGCCCACAAGGTGGAGCAACAATTTCTTCAGGATTCTGTTCCGCTACGAATGGGAACTTACAAAGAGCCCGGCCGGTGCGCATCAGTGGAAACCGAAGGGTGACGCGGGCGCCGGTACCGTGCCGGATGCGCACGACCCGTCCAAACGTCACGCGCCGTCCATGCTGACCACGGACCTCGCTCTGCGGTTCGACCCTGTCTACGAAAAGATTTCACGGCGTTTCATGGAGAATCCGGATCAGTTGGCGGACGCTTTCGCCAGGGCGTGGTTCAAGCTGACCCACCGCGACATGGGCCCGCGCTCGCGCTATCTCGGTCCGGAGGTCCCGCGAGAGGAACTCATCTGGCAAGATCCCATCCCCGCCGTCAATCACAAACTGATCAATAAGCAGGACATCGCCTCCCTTAAGGGTAAGATCCTGGCTTCCGGTCTATCCGTGTCGGAGCTGGTTTCAATTGCCTGGGCGTCGGCATCCACGTTCCGTGGCTCCGACATGCGCGGCGGCGCCAACGGCGCCCGCATTCGTCTGGCTCCGCAGAAGGATTGGGAAGTCAATCAGCCTGACCGCCTTGCGAAGGCGCTCAAAATCATGGAACGCATTCAGAAAGCATTCAACAAAGCTCAGACAGGCGACAAGAAGGTTTCGCTGGCCGATCTGATCGTTCTGGCCGGTTGCGCAGGCGTCGAGCAGGCCGCTAAGAACGCCGGTTACAAAGTGACGGTTCCCTTCACGCCGGGACGCATGGACGCTTCGCAGAAGCAGACCGATGCGGTCTCCTTTTCCGTGCTCGAGCCGAAAGCGGACGGTTTCCGCAACTATCAGAAGACTAAATACGCCGTATCGGCCGAGGAGATGCTGGTTGACAAGGCCCAATTGCTGACCCTCACCGCACCCGAAATGACGGTGCTTATCGGCGGTATGCGTGTGCTCAATACCAACATCGGAGGCTCTCAGCACGGCGTTTTCACCGTGCGGCCGGAGACGCTGACCAACGATTTCTTCGTGAATTTGCTTGACATGGGCACGACGTGGAAGGCCGTGTCGGATGACAAGGACTTGTTCGAGGGACGTGATCGCAAAACGGGTGAACTGAAATGGACAGCCACGCGTGTCGATCTGATCTTTGGTTCCAACTCACAGCTTAGGGCATTGGCGGAAGTCTACGCGTGTAAGGATTCTCAGGAGAAGTTCCTGCACGACTTTGTAGCAGTGTGGAACAAAGTCATGAACCTTGACCGTTTCGACCTGCCCAGAGCGTAGCATAAGCATCTTCGTGGGCTTCTGACAGGTTGGCGAAAAAATCAATCAGCTGACGACCGGTTACAGCGGACGGCGTGTAGCCGCCGCTGAACCGGTACGTTGAATCTTTAAACCTGCAATTCTGTTGTTTTGTTACTTTAAAAAATTCAATAACTTTTTTTATTTCTTGCTTCCTTAATCCGTCTGTTTTGAAAATTGTACAACCTTTCAATCGGAAAGAAACAAAGAAAAAAGTTATCGCAAGTTAAACAATCTTGGGAAAAGTTCGCTGCGGTTACTAATATGCATTATATGAAAGATGTCTTTCATGTGGCCTTTTACGGTATACTCAGAAATGTGAAGTTTTTGTGCAATTTCTCTGTTGGAATTTCCATTTAAGGCTAAAATAGCAACTTGTTGCTGTCTGGGAGTAAAATCATATCTCTCCATTGTTTGTTTGATGTGCATGGAATCCGGCAATGAGAAAATTATAATTTGCTGCATACCGGGTTTATTATAGTTTCCCATCTTTCTGACATGATAAGATTTTGAATTAAGCCTTAATAATATTGATTCATGTCCTTCGAGTTTATTAAGCAATTTATTTAGAGGGCATTTTTTTAAAATATTTTTTGCTTTCCCATTAGCATAAAATAAAGAAGTATGTGTTGTACCATAATCATTTATTAAAATGATGCCATCTCCGTCAATGGAATTAAATATTTTAAGAATATCATCTTGCCTGTTATTTAATATCAGAGCAGATTTGGAAATATCAGTGTAAATGCACAGCAATAAGATTTTCTGATCAATATTGATTATTTTAAAATTAATTAATGTGTGCCGGACTTCATTATCTTTAGTTTTAAATCTCATGAAAATGCTTTCAGCATTGCCCTGTTCTTTTATTTGATTTAAAATATTATGAAATTCTTTATGTCTTATGTGACCTAATTCAGACCCTGTCTTTCCGATTACTTCCTGCC
>JBEKJX010000112.1:0-8842 GCA_050011015.1 Smithella sp. | reverse complement strand
AAATGCAGTTTGATATTATAGAAATAGACAAAACCATCAAGGCCAAACACCGTCCCGTGATTATCATTACATCCAATGCCAAGAAGGATCTCTCCGATCCGTTTCTCGGACGCTGCAATTTTCACCATATCGCTTTTCCCGATCCGGACATGATGCGCATGATAGTAGAAGTGCATTTTCCCAAACTGGACGAAGAATTGATGAGTGTCTGCATTAGCACGTTTTACCGTTTGCGGGAGTTGCGGGGGATTGAGAAAAAACCGGCCACGCGGGAATTAATCAACTGGATTCGCGCCCTGAAAAGCGATCCTGATTTCAGACCCAAAACGCTTTTGCAGGGAAGGGCGCCTTTTCTGGGAATTCTTTTCAAGAAAAGCGCCGACCTTCAACAGGCAATTCAGCAGGTCGTTAAATCACGGGGTTGAGGTTTAATTCGTGTTTGTTGATTTTTTCTATACGTTGAGAGAACGCGGAATTCCTGTCACGCCAACATCTTTTCTGCGTCTGCAGAAAGCGATGAACGCAGGCCTTGTTCATTCTCTCGATGATTTTTACACGGTCGCCCGAACCATTCTCGTGAAGAGCGAACGTTATTTCGATACTTACGATCAGATATTCGCCCACCATTTTGAAAACGCTTCCCTGGAAGATCCCACCGCCGTGGAATTGACGGCAATCGCCCGCGCCATGCTTGAGGAATGGCTGCAAAATCCCGAAGGAATGGCGGACGCCCTGGGGATCGATAAAGAGAAGCTTAAGAAGATGACGCCGGAAGAACTGATTCAATATTTTCTTGACCGCCTGAAGGAGCAGACCGAAGCGCATCACGGCGGCAATAAATGGATTGGCACGAAAGGAACTTCACCCACGGGACATTCCGGCACACATCCGGGCGGGATGCGTGTCGGCGGAGAGTCGAGAAACCATTCGGCCATCAAGGTCGCCCTGGAGAGGCGCTACCGGGATTATTCACTGGAAGGCCCCCTGACTCAGTCTCAAATGGGCGAGGCGCTGAAACGACTGCGCCGCATGGCGCCCACCGGGCCGAAAGATATCGTGAACGTTGACAAGACCATCTATGAAACCATGCGCAATGCCGGGGAAATCGATATTATCTTCGACCGCCGCCTGGCCGACCGCCTGAAGGTTATACTCCTGATTGACAACGGCGGCTGGTCCATGGACCCGTATATTGATGTTGTTCAGACTCTTTTTCATTACGCCAGTTCTCAATTTAAGGATTTAAAAATTTATTTTTTTCATAACACGATTTACAGCCGCGTCTGGGCTGATCCGCAAAGATACTATAAACCGCAGGAAGTTGACGATTTTATTCGCCTGGATCCGGAAACCCGTTTTATAATTGTGGGGGACGCCAACATGGCTCCTTACGAATTGGTTCATCCCAACGGAGCTCTTTACATAGACGCCAAACAAACGGGCGTGAGTTTGGAACGCCTGAAATCTCTGGCCGGAACTTTCCGCCACAGCGTCTGGTTAAATCCCATGTCGCTTCAGGAATGGCGTTACAGCAGAACAACCGAAATAATCCGCCAGGTTTTTCCCATGTTCGAACTTACGCTCGACGGTTTGGAAAAAGCTGTACAGTACTTAACGTCCGCGTCGTAGGGACGAATAATCATCACCACCTAAACATGAGGTATTTCAACAATTCCCGTTTTGTCCGTTTTTATCTTTCGATAATATAATGCTTAAGTCCAAAGAAAGACTATTCAATTATGCAGGCTTAGTGTATAATTTAACCGGGAATTTAGAGGATGTCATCCTTCAGTTATAATGAAAGCTGCCGAAGCTGCTCTGAAAGTTGATGGCAAATAGTCATGGATATAATGGGGGACTTATAATGCTGATAGACAGGGAAAAAGCTTTTCGGGAACTGGATATGCCGGAGGACCTGTACAATGAATTGTTGGATATGTTTATCGAACAGACAGAGCCGGCCGTGAAAACATTGGAGGAAATCGTAGATAATAAAAATTATGAAGAGATCCGGAAAAGCGCTCATCTGATTCATGGTTCGGCCGGGAATCTGCGCATCACAGGAATTCAGTCAATAGCAAAAGAGATAGAAATAGGATCAACGGAAAAACAGGACATTAACATTATAAAAAGCAATATCGGAAAACTAAGGGCCGCTTTTGAGGAAGTCAAGAAAGAGGTGCACGGTGTCTGACGCAAAAAGAATTCTGGTTGTCGATGACGACAGAATTTTTCTCAGAATAGTCGAGCATGACCTGACCAAAAACGGTTTTTCCGTTATGACAGCGCAAAGCGGGGAAGAGGGTATAATGCTGGCAAAAACGGAAAGTCCCGATTTAATATTGCTCGATATTCATATGCCGAATATTGAAGGGGGAGAAGTGGTGGAAATGTTGCAGGAGAGCCTCCAGACACAGGATATTCCTATAATCTTTGTTACGGCATTATTATCCAAAGATGAAGAGATAAAACGCAAGAATATTATCGGCGGGCATTATTTTTTGTCTAAACCGTATAAAATAGAGGAATTACTGGAAAAAATAGACAAATATCTGGGTTAATCTGTCGGGGGGCGGTCAAGATTTTTCTTGCCGCGTTAAATCACTGAACTTAAAACATAGAGGTCAAAATGGTTACAAAGAAAACCATAGCGATAATAGCGCATGACGGAAAAAAAGCGGAAATGGTTGCCTTCGTAAAAGACAACTTTGAAATACTGAAAAAATATAACCTGATTGCCACAGGTTCAACGGGCAGCCATATTGAAAAGGCGGGGTTGACAGTTGATAAAAAAAAATCAGGCCCTCTCGGCGGCGATGCACAGATTGCTTCCGATGTGGTTGATGGAAAAATTCAGGCGGTTATATTCCTGCGCGACCCGCTGGGAAACCATCCGCATGATCCCGATATTTTTATGTTGATGCGTATATGCGATGTTCATAATATTCCATTGGCGACCAATACGGCCACGGCATATCTGATTATTAAATCCCTTGAAGAATGCTTTATCTCGTAATCACTAAAGTCACTGTGCCTTATATTTTGCCGGTCAATATTTAATTGACAGGCAATCTTTCATATTATAATTCCCTTTCGTTAAAGTTTCCATCTTGCACGGAAAGAAGAGGATCAATCATGATAAGTCAGGACGCGAAAAATGTCATGGCCGTGATGGCCGGGATGAAAGTGCCGAATATCCACGAACTTCCTATCGAGCTTTGTCGTAAGGGAATGGAGAATATGATGTCGTTTTCCAGGCTGCCCGCGGGATGCAGAGTCGAAAAGGTCAACGCCGGAGGCCCGGAGGCATTGTGGGTGGACGCTTCTAAAAATAACGGCACGGCAACCATTTTGTATCTTCATGGCGGAGGTTACACGATGGGCTCTGCCCGGACACACGCGGCAGTTGCCGGCGCGTTTAGCGATTTATCCCAAATCAGAGTTTTATCCGTGGACTATCGTCTTGCTCCGGAAAACCCGTACCCCGCCGCCGTTCAGGATGCTGCCGGCGCGTATCGCTGGTTATTGAAACAGGGTGTCCCCGCGAAATCCATCGTCATCGGCGGAGATTCAGCCGGAGGAGGCCTTGCATTCGCGGCTATGCTGGAACTCAAAAGGGAGGGCTATCCTATGCCTGCCGCGGCCTTTGCCCTGTCTCCGTGGGTTGATCTCGCCAACACCGGCGATACCGTTGTGACAAAAGATGAAGTTGATCCCATTATAACCAGATCGGGGCTGTTTCATATGGCTTCTCTGTACGCAAAGGACGCGGATTTGCGCTTGCCGCTGATTTCTCCCTTGTACGGGGATTTGAGCGGTCTGCCGCCGGTGTTGATTCACGTGGGAACAAACGAAATGCTGCTTGCCGATTCAAGACGAATGGCCGAAGCCCTCAAGCGGGCCGGCGTTGATTGTGAGTTCAAGGAATGGGAAGACTTGTTTCATGTTTTCCACAACGTGTTAAGCCTGCCCGAATCAAAAATGGCGAGAGGAGAACTCGCGGCTTTCATTGGAAAACATATTTACAAAGGATAACTACAACCTGATCCTGCCCTGAAAAAGCGGACATCCTGCTAAGTTACACGCACATTCCGTTCAAATTCCAAAGCTCCCTTCGTTAACATCGGTTTGTGAGTCAACTTATATCTTTTAGCAATTTCTTCGGTAACATTTTATTTGAGGCCATTCTCGTTTATTTTCGTCATTGACACACGCAATAGCTTGACGTATACTGATCACAATCAAAAACAATATCTTACCAAGCAAAGTGTTTAGCAAACGTTCCACCATACTGATGTGAGTCAGAACCTCGGAATATACGGGTCAAAACCGGATGTGTAAATGATCAAGCGGGCTTTTCATGAAAGGAGGTTTTTATGAAAAGAAAAACGGTTGAAAAAAACAACGCCGGCGGAATTGTCAAGCCCAAAAAAGGAAAACGCGGGATCCCGGATAAATCTTCGGAATCAGCCCACCTGCTTCACAGCATAGTCCAGGGCTTTTCCATCCCTGCCTTTGTCATCGGAGCAAATCATAAGATCCTCTACTGGAACCGCGCCCTTGAGCGGCTTACGAATATTCCCATGAGCGCGGTGGTCGACACCAACCAGCACTGGCGGGCTTTCTATGCCGAGAAGAGGCCCTGCATGGCAGATCTCCTCGTCGATGGCGCCGAGAACCGCATTCCCAAATGGTATGCCGGCAAGTATAAAAAATCAGATCTTCTGAAAGAGGCTTATGAGGCAACCGATTTTTTCCCGGATCTCGGTGAAAAGGGGCGGTGGCAGCGCTTCACGGCCGCGCTGATTCGGCAGGGTGACGGCAAAATTGTCGGCGCGATTACAACCCTGGAAGATATTACCGAAAAGATGACCGCGGAACTGAAACAGCGCGAGAGCGAACAGCAACTCTCCGGCATCATTGAAGGATCGCCGATCCCGACCTTTGTCATCGGCCTCGATCATAAAGTCATTTACTGGAATCGGGCTCTGGAAAAATTAAGCAAGATACCCGCAAAGAATGTCATCGGGACGAACGAGCACTGGCGGGCTTTCTACGCCATCGAGAGGCCCTGCATGTCCGATCTGGTTGTCGATCAGACCCTGGAAACCATCCCGGAATGGTACGGCGTTACCAAGTCGAAACTGTTGGAAGACACATACGAGGCGGAAGGATTTTTCCCCGACCTGGGTGACAAAGGGCGCTGGCTGCGGTTCACTGTGTCGCCCCTCCGCAGTTCCCGTGGCGCCATTGTTGGTTGCATAGAAACCCTGGAAGATATTACGGAGCGTGAATTGACGGACCGGATCGTCTTCGAAAGTGAAAGGATTCTGCACAGTATTCTTGAAGGATTTTCCATTGCCTCTTTCGTAATCGATAAGAACCATAAAATTCTTTACTGGAACCGGGCATTGGAAAAACTGACGGGAGTGAAGGCCGCCGATGTTAGAGGGACCAATCAACAATGGCGGGTTTTCTACAAAAAAGAAAGGCCCTGCATGGCTGACCTGCTTGTTGACAGCGCCGTGGAAAAAGTTCCCAAATGGTATTCCGGAAAATATCAGAAATCCAGCCTCATCGAAGACGCATACGAGGCAACGGATTTCTTTTCCGACCTGGGTGATAGTGGCCGCTGGCTCCGGTTTACAGCCGCCCTCATTCGTGATTTTCAGGGAGAGCTCATAGGGGCTGTTGAAACACTGGAAGACATCACGGAACAGAGGCTGGCGGAGGACGCTCTGAAACGAAAGGGCAAGAAGAGAGCGTGATAGCCGACGCCGCGACTGATCGGTTAATCCGTTAACGTGTCCCCCCATTATGGCAGAAAGGAAGGAGTTAGGTTATGACAACAACACATACAACAAAGATGATTGAGACGATCGAGTATAAAGCCGAGGACATTGCCGAACAATGGTATAAAAATGTGAAGATCAACCCTAAAACGCCCATCTTTCATAACATGCCCAGAAACGAGGCCATAGATCTGGCCGTAAGTTTCTACAACAGCTACCGGAAACTCTTCAATACGGATAACCCGTTTGAGGAGGCCCATGTCCTTTTCTCCAAGTATGCCGTAAAATGCTTCGACAAGCACATCCCGCTTCCGCAGGCTATCTACTCTCTCATCCTGATGAGACGCCACATGTGGCTGTTTGTCGAGTACCAGGCTGTGTTCGAAACAGCCGTCGAGCAGCGTCACGCTCTGGAAAGTCAGAGCCGCATGATTCTCATGTTCGATTACGCCGAATACGTAGTCATTCTGACCTATGACGACATGATCAGAAACGAGATTGAAGACAAATTTAAAGGGTTGAAAATCAAAAACCCGTTTTTTGTTCTCTGGCCCGGTGGAGCGCTGAAGAAAAATGCAAAATAGCCGGAACCCCGGCAAAGGCGTTGATTGTGAGTGCAAGAAATGGAAAAACTTGTTTCATGTTTTCCGCAACGTGGTAAGCCTGCGTGAATTAAAAATAGCGGGACAGGAACTCTCGGTTTGCATCGAAAAACATATTTACAAAGATTAATCAATTCAATACTTATCACGCATGCGCCTGAACTTACGATGTGACATTCATGCCCATCAGTTTCACGGAATCATTAAATAACACGGAGACGATTTTGTCCGTAACAACTTTCTCGACAAAACCAACCCCGAATACCGGATGATTGATAACATCATTAACTTTGAAAGTTTCCTTGACTAAATAATTCCGTATGGATGTTTCCGGCGGCATTTTGCGGCTTTTGAGAGCCCATTGCAGGGGCGCATCATTAACCTTCAACTTTTCCGGCGCCGACTTTTTAGCCCGGCTGACACCCGGAGTCCGCACGGCCGCGGGCTTTTTCACGACAGGCAACGTTCCCCGGTATTTGTGTTCCGCGCCGCAGGTTTTACACTTTACACGGCTTACTGCATCATCCAGTTTGAACAATACCACGTGAGCCAGCACTAATTTGCATTTTAGACAATAAGCATCAATATTTTCACCGACAGAAGCCACAATAATCTCCTTAATATTTTATTTTAAAATTCCAATTCCGAAAGCCGGATACTGTTGTACCACTAAATCGATATAAGTCTTGTAAATATTTTTTCTTTTCCATCCGCTATCTCTATACAACGTTATAGAACGTGTCAATTTAAAAGAATGTTTCTCAATATATTACTGGATGTTATTCCTGTTTTCTTGTACAAAAAAACTGAAAGAGCCTTATTGATTAACTATTGCGCTTGTGATTTTAAAATAAATTTGCCAGTATACCCTCCAAATTATATAGCCTTTTGCTTGTAATGACCAATTTGCAAGTGGCAATCACCGGTAAGGTAAAATTGCTTATTCATTATGCGCTCCCCTACGGGATGCGCTACCGGGTCTTTGGCTAACTTTGTTGGCATTATCGTCGGGCTTCCTCAACGTTTTTTATATACGTCTGCGGAGCATTCTTTTTGCCGCCTTGTTATCCTTTGAAAGAAAAAGGCTATCATGGAGGGTTGGTTATTGATTTATTTCCGAAACGTTAATCTTTCTTTCTTGGATAAAAAGCTGTTCGACGATATCAACTGGACCATTCATCCCCGAAGCCGTATCGGCCTGGTTGGTGAAAACGGCGCCGGCAAAACAACACTGTTTCGCGCGATATTGGAACAGGTGCATCTTGATTCCGGCCTTATTGAGATTCCCAACAGGAAACATAAGACCATTGGTTATCTGCCGCAGGATTTGGTGGAGTTGGAATCCGTCAATCTGATCGGGTTTTTAAAACAGAAAAGCGGCATTGCCGCTCTGGAAGAATCCATAAAAGATCTGGAACACAAAATATCCCAGGTCAAACAAAATACATCTGAATACAGCAAACTTTCCGAACAGTATTCCGATGCCCTGGCTCACTTTTCTTCCATGGACGGCTATGCTTTTGAAGCCAGGGCCAAGCAGGTACTCAAGGGTTTTGGTTTTAAAGAAAGTGATTTTGCTCAAAGTTGCGCGTTGTTTTCCGGCGGCTGGAAAATGCGTATTTTGCTTACATCGATTCTTCTGGCAAAGCCGGATATCATGCTTTTGGATGAACCGACAAATCATCTGGACACGGAAAGCATGGAGTGGCTGGAGTCTTATCTTAAGGACTATCCGGGAACCATTATCGTTATATCTCATGACAGGTTCTTTCTTGATAAAATAGCCCTGCAAATAGCCGAACTTTCCGCCTGCCATATTCATATTTACAAGGGCAACTACTCTCACTATTTAATCCAGAAAGAAATACGCCATGCCGCTTTGAAAAAAGAGATGGAGTTGCAAAAGGCGCAAATCAAAAAAATCGAAGAGTTTGTGGAACGGTTCCGTTACAAGGCAACCAAGGCCGCTCAGGTTCAGAGCCGTGTTAAGATGCTGGAGAGATTTTCCACGGTAACGCTTGAGGCGAAAAATAAAAGTGTCGCCATGAAATTTCCCGAAGGCAAAAAAAGCGCCAAAGAAGTCGTTAAAACAACCGGTCTGGGGCATAGTTACGGCAGCTTGAATGTGTTTGACAGTTTAAATTTTACCTTGTTTCGCGGCGACAAGGTGGCTTTTGTCGGTGTTAACGGCTCCGGCAAATCAACTTTATCCCGCCTGCTGAGTCTGTCGGAACAACCTTCCCGCGGATCGGTAAAATATGGAGATGGCGTGAATATGGCATTCTTTTCCCAGGAAAGTTCGCAAAATTTAAATTACGAAAATACAATCCGTGAAGAAATAGATGCCGTGCCGACACATGCGTCCGATCAGGAAAAACGCAATCTGCTGGGCGCTTTTTTGTTTTCGGGAGATGATATTTTCAAATCGATATCTATACTCTCCGGCGG
>JBEKJX010000111.1:0-8846 GCA_050011015.1 Smithella sp. | reverse complement strand
TATGCTGATGCTTACAACAACAGAGGGATTACTTATTTTAAGCAAGGCAGCAAAAAACTTTGTTGCGATGATTTACAGAAAGCGTGTAAATTAGGAAACTGCAGAATATTAAAAGCAGCTAACAATAGTGGAGACTGTCTTTGATTTTTGACAACATTAATATTTTTCAAACAGTCATTTTCAGGAAATCATCATTCAAGATCATTTAGCAGTAAATATTATCTGTAAAGCTTGCGGACCTGTTCCATGACCTTCAGAGATTTTACTTCATGCCCCAGCACATGTCCAATGAAGCCTGTGAGGATGCTGCGAGCTTCCATGGCCAAAGAATCGGTGAGCGCGATGAGTTTGATTTTATCGATATCCATATCTTTGCCCAGGAGTAATGTGCGCACAGTGCCGGCTGAAATCGGCTGTTCATATCTTTGTGGTTTGGTGCAGCCGCTGCATTTAATTCCGCCTTCGCTGGCATGAAAGTAATAAGAATTGCCGTTGGTCACCGGGGTTTTGCAAACGATGCAATGATCGAGGGCCGGTTCGAATCCCGTTAATTTCAACAGGCGTATTTCAAAAAAGCGCACGGTTGCATCAGATGCCTTTTCCCTGCCCAGCATCGGCAGAAAATCCTGCAAAAGCTGAAACACTTTTTCATTTTTTTTACCTTCCGGACTGAAGTGATCGGCAAGGTCAATAAAATAGGAAGCGGCCATGGTTTTTTCCATATCCTGACGAATGGCGTGATAGTGGTCAATGATTTCGCAGGATTCAATGAAAGCCAGCATGTCACGGTTTTTGCGGGTAAAGATTATATTCGTCAGGGAAAAAGGCTCAAAGACATTGGCAAATCTTTTTTTGCTTCTTTTAGCGCCTTTGGCAATTCCCTTGATCTTTCCGAAATCAGAGCTGTAGAAGGTAACGATTAAATCAGATTCACCATAGCTTAAAGTACGCAAAACGAATCCGGTGGTCTTATGGCTTTCTCTAACTTCCATATTGTTTGCGGCTTCATAAAATGGCCATATACTGCTTTGCGTTAATATCTTCCCTGCTTTTGACGGGGCAGGCTATGCAGTATATGTCTAAAATACGCCTTAATTATCTCTATTCGCGAGCTTTGTGTATGGCTAATTTTATGAGGTCGTCTCCGATTTCCGTAAATTATTTTTCTTCAACGGCCGTCGTATTTAATATCTCCGCCGACAATGGTAAGGACAGCCTTTCCCTGCATTTCCCATCCATGAAATGGAGAATTTTTTCCGCGTGAGCGAAATGCCTGCACATCAACAGTCCATTTAAGTAGCGGATCAATTACGGTGATATCGGCGTCTGTGCCTGGCTTCAGCGTTCTTTTTGGCAAATTAAGTATGTGGGCAGGATTAACGCTCATCTTAGTGATTAACTCCGGCCAATTCAGCGTTTTGTTGCGGATAAGACTCAGGC
Organism: Smithella sp.; assembly: GCA_050011015.1. Classification (GTDB taxonomy): domain Bacteria; phylum Desulfobacterota; class Syntrophia; order Syntrophales; family Smithellaceae; genus Smithella. The sequence continues at coordinate 7,406 of JBEKJX010000111.1, read as the reverse complement.
TCAGGGCCAGCGATGTTTCCAAGCCGCTGATTCCATTGGCGGCATATTCAAATTCCACCTCTTTGTCCGTGCGTCCGTGAGGAGCATGGTCACAGGCAATGACATCAATCGTTCCATCGGAAAGCCCTTCTTTAATTGCCGCGACATCCTTTTCGCTTCTCAGGGGGGGATTTACTTTGAAATTTGTATTGTAACTTTGCAGTGCTCCATCAGTCAAAGTGAAGTAGTGGGGCGCGGTTTCCGCCGTTACTTTTACCCCTCTTTTTTTGGCGTCCCGGATCAGCCCGACGGAACCGGCAGTGCTGACATGCGCTATATGAACGCAGGTTTTAGTAAATTCGGCGATTAAAATATCGCGGGCGACCATTGCTTCTTCAGCGATACCGGGGATGCCGCTCAATCCCAGAATTGTGGAATAATAACCCTCATTCATCAGTCCGCCACCGGAAAGATTTATATCTTCACAATGTGAAATAACCGGTAATTGCAATGAGAATGCATACTCCAAAGCCCGGCGCATCAGGGCGGCATCCATTACCGGCTTGCCATCATCGGAAAGGGCGACTATGCCCGCTTCTTTGAGATCCCAGAATTCCGTAAGCTGAACACCTGTGGAATTTTTGCTGATGGCGCCAATCGGGTAGACGTTGGCCAGCGCGGCTTCAACAGCTTTTCTTCTGATAAATTCGGTGATAGAGCGGTTATCGTTAACCGGGTTGGAATTAGGCATACAGGCAATAGAAGTGAACCCGCCGGCAACCGCGGCGGCAGCTCCTGAGGCGATTGTCTCTTTGTATTCAAAGCCTGGTTCGCGCAAGTGCGTGTGCATATCAATCAGGCCGGGAACAAGAATCATTCCGGACAGATCAATAATTTTCGTTATTTTTTCCGAACTCTTCGGTTTCAACGATTTGGAAAGATCTGCGCCTATATTGGCAATTTTCCCGTCTTCCACAAAAATATCCATACGGGAATCTATGTTTTGCGAGGGATCTATTATCCTCGCGCCTGTTAATAATAGCTTCATTCATTGCCTCCGATGAGCAGATAGAGAAGAGCCATTCTTACGGCCACGCCTTTATTTACCTGATCAAGAATTACAGAGCAAGAAGGATCGTCGGCGATGTCCGGCGATATTTCCACGCCGCGGTTAATCGGCCCCGGATGCATAACGATAACATCTTTTGCGGCCAGTTTAATGTTTTTACGATTCAGACAATAGTGCTGGGCATATTCACGAAGCGACGGGAAGATGTTTTGCTTCTGCCGCTCCAATTGAATACGCAGCATCATCACAACGTCGGCATCGACAATGGCATCTTCAATCCTGCTGAAAACTTTTACGCCCATTTGTTCAATATCGCGCGGCAGCATAGTGGCTGGGCCGGCCAGAACAATATGAGCGCCCATTTTGGACAGACCGTAAATATTGGAACGGGCGACGCGGCTGTGTTCGATGTCGCCGACAATTGCCACTTTCAATCCGGAAACTTTACCTTTACGTTCCTTGATGGTCATCATGTCAAGCAAAGCTTGTGTGGGGTGTTCATGCGCCCCGTCGCCGGCGTTGATAATGGACTGTTTAACCAGCGATGCCAGTAAGTGCGGAGCTCCGGCGGCGCTGTGGCGGAGGACAATGACATCGGGATTCATAGCTTCCAGATTACGGGCTGTGTCAATAAGAGTTTCCCCCTTGACCACAGAGCTGGTTGAAGCTGAAATATTAATTGTATCGGCGCTTAATCTTTTACCGGCTATTTCAAAAGATGTTCTGGTTCGGGTACTTGCTTCGTAAAATAAATTAATAATTGTTTTACCGCGTAATGTCGGCACTTTCTTTATTTTGCGGGTAGAAATTTCCAGAAAAGATTCGGCCGTTTCCAGGATCAGATTTATTTCATCAACTGTAAGTTCCTTTATTCCCAGGACGTCTTTTTTTTCAAATTTCATAACAGGCCTTAAAAGGTTTTGAATTTAATTTCCTTCTTCTATTACTACTTCATCTACGCCATTTTTTTCCACCAGGTCAACCCTGACCGCTTCCCAGAGAGAAGATGGCAGATTCTTTCCGATAAAATCGGCTCTGATCGGGAGTTCGCGGTGGCCGCGGTCGATTAAAACGGCGAGTTGAATCATTTTTGGCCGGCCAAAATCGATCAAGGCATCCATCGCTGCACGAATGGTTCGCCCTGTAAAGAGAACATCGTCAACCAGGACAACTATTTTATCGTCTAAGGAGAAATTTATTTTTGTTTCCCCAAGACGCGGTTTTTTGTTTGATGCGGAAATATCATCACGGTAAAGGGTGACATCTAATATTCCCAGAGAAATTTTATCACGCTCGATATCGGATATTTTTTTTTGTAACCTTTCCGCCAGATAAACTCCGCCGGTTCTGATTCCTACAAGTACAAGGTTCTGCATCCCTTTATTTTTTTCCAGAATTTCATAAGCGATTCTGGTAAGGCATCGGTCGATTCCGTCTTTATCCATTACTATTTTAGTATTTTTATTTTTTGACATATGCGCCAACCTCAGTCCGGCAATGTTATAAAAAAAGCCTTTCCCCTTGCAGGAAAAGGCTAAAATACAATTTTAAATGAATCTTTCATTACAGGTTCCTTTTTCAATCTCGCCGGATTAAATTAAAAGGGTTAATTACAGTTATTACTTACAACGTCGCTGATTTGATGTCAAGATAAAAGAATAATTACCTGAATATGTTTTGACGGAAATTACGGGTAATGGTAAATTAAATGATCAGGTAAATATTTTTACAAATTTAACAACAATTAATATGAACAGGAAAACCAAATAAAATCGCAGTAAATATAAAGCGATTTTTGTTGTCCTGGTAAGTTTTATACGGGACATGATCAACTCCTTAAATCTTTCCTCTGGTTTCAATACCTTTCATAATGTCATTATAATGAATAACTCCCAGGAGACGATCACGTCGATCGACTACAGGGATCATTTCGTAGTGGTATTTGGCAAAGATTTCAGCCAGGTCTTCTTGAACATCATCATCTTCCGCAGTTATTACCGGTGAGGCCATAACCGTATCAAGTGTGACATCATCATTTTCCAGCAATAATTCCCGCAGATCGACAACGCCTAATAACTTGTTGTCTCCTTTATTGATGATATATATATAAGAAAGGCTGTGAGGATCTAAACCGGATTTTCTAATCTTGCCAATAATTTCACCCACACGCACTTCTTTCGGAATAGCAATAAATTCAGTTGACATAATACTATTTGCCGTCGCTTCCCGTTTGGAGAGTATATCCTGAATTCGATCATATTGTTCTTTACCCAGCAATTGCATAAGCTGAGTGACTTGGTCATGCGGCAGAACGGCAAACAGACCGGCAAGTTGCGGTATGCTCATTTCCGAGAATATATTAGAGGCTCTTTCCTTCCGCAGGTTGGCAATGATCTGGCGTTGTGCTCTTGGCTCCGCTTCGGCCAATGTTTCGGCTGCTTTCTCGGAATCCAGAGCTGAGAAGAGAGCTTGTTGTTCATCTCCCGGTAATTCTTCAAGGATGTCGGCCAAATCTTCACTGGGGAGTTCCATCATATCTTTGCGCGTTACGGAAAGAGCGACTTTATCTGTCGAGATTGCATCCTCAACGGAAAGGGGTTGAACATATTTCCAGGAGATGAAATCATCTTTTATCACGTGGAATCGTCCCAGTCCCCAGCGACGGAGAAATCCGTTAAAAGAAATATCTACATGAACAATTACAAGTTTATTTTTTACTTCCAGCAGATGAATATCATTGACGACTTCCACCCGGCGGTCATCAATATCAACAATTGTACGACCCATTAAATGTTTATCTAAAAGGATCCATCCCGCTTGATCGACAAACGGCGGGTAAACTTCGGCATCTTCCGGCGGTTGAACAAAAATACCATCATCCTCTATCTTGATGACTTTTCCCCAGGGAATAAAAGCTGTCGGTTTCCCCCAACCGTATTCAAGATAAATGCCGACTGCTTCCGGATATTGATCCTTTACTGAAAAGACTATATCGGTAAGCTTGCCGATTCTATTTTTAATTTTTCCGATGCACACAGGGCGTTTGATCAGTTCGGAAAAATAAATAAACCGGTATTTGGATTCTTTGCCTGTCTGATTGCCCGAATTTGCCTTGTTATTGACTATCATGAGCGTAACACCTTCCCTTATGAGATCACTTGAATAGATTGGGGAAAAGAGTTCCAATTCCCATTAACGATGACATTATAACAACAAAAATAACTATTGCCCAGTTCATTATATTCTGGGAGCGGGTATTTACATGATCACCCATAACTGACTTATCGTTAAGCAACAGAATTAAAAAAACCAATGATGAAGGCAGCAGGGTTACCGCCACTACTTGTACAAACATAGTGATAGTAACCAGTGGTGCATTAGGAATCAAAACAACGAGACCGGAGGTTAATAGCATCAGTAAATAAATACCATAAAACCAGGGTGCCTCCCGTACTTTCTGATTCAAAGAATGAGACCAGCCAAAGACTTCACCGACAGCCCATGAAGTGGATAATGAGATACATAAGGCGCCAAGAAAACCGGCGTCAAAAAGGCCAATAGCGAAAAGCTTTCTGGCCAGATCACCATAACCGGAAGACAGCAGCGGGACTATAGCTTCTGCCGTTTGCGCGGCATCTTCAATGATAATAGGCGGCCGGTGATAAAAGAATGCCGCAGCTGTGGCTATAATGATAAAAACAGCAACGAGACAGGTCATAAGGGAACCGATAAACGTTTCCAGCTTTCCGAAGGAGATGTCATGAATATCAAGGCCTTTATCGACAACGGCACTTTGTTGAAAGAAAATCATCCACGGGGCAATGGTTGTTCCAATATTTGCCAGGAGGATAAATATCATATCCATGTTAAAATTACTTATTTGCGGCTGGAAACCCCTGAGAACTTCACTCCAGGCCGGCGCAGCAGGTGTATTCATTGCCCAGAATGCCGCCGGTATATAGACGAGATTAAATAAGCAGAAGAAGAGGGTCAATCTTTCAAATGTCCAATATTTACCGGTAAGAACAACAGCAAATAAAATGGATGTGACTCCAATAATTGTTATCCAGGGTGGGATGCCGAAAAGGCTCATTGCTGCTGTCATGCCGATATATTCAGTGACTAATGTCAGCCAATCTGTAATAGCCAAATCCACAATGGAAAACCAGCCCCAGAAAGGACCAAAGCCGTCAAAAATGGCTTCTGCATGTCCGCGCTTGGTGACAGCTCCAAGGCGAACAGTCATTTCCTGAACGAAATAGGCCATGGGGATGAGCGGGATAAAAATCCATAATAATGAGAATCCGTATTTTGAACCAGTCACTGCATAGGTGGATATGCCGCCGGCGTCGTTATCGGCAATCATAACGATTATGCCCGGACCGAGAACTGATAAGAAAATGATCAGCTGTCGCCGGAATCGATTTAGTCCATGAATACTTTTGCTTATCCAATACATGGCAGTGTTTCTTTTAAATATATGTAACTGCCTGGAGGAAGGGGGGAACACAGCCTGAGCAGATGAGGACAAACGAAGGCAGCGTTCTTATGGATGAGGGATGTTATTATCGCACTTGCCCGGCTTGCAGTGTATCCGGGGGAGTGCCTTTTTAGACAGGCTTAAGACATTTCCGGGGTACAATTATTAAAGTGATGAGGCCGGAACAAAATACGCAATGTTCCTCTACTACCAGGGGGTTCCATATATTTATTTTCATCTCCCAAAGTGATATTTTCATTCACCATGTTGCCATGGCGCCCCGTGAAAAAAGATGTTTTGGTTATACATAAAAAAAAATGTCAGTCAAGTATATTTTTATATCTTGATACAATTTTAGATTCTATTGTAACCAAACAAGTCTTTCAATGCAGCAAATTTCCCAGCCGTTTCCAGCGAAGTCCCTGAAGGATAGGTTTGTCGTAGTCCCATGACCAGTAAATAATAAAAGCTTTTCCCTGCACATCCTTTAAATCTACAAATCCCCAGAAACGGCTGTCCATGCTGTTATCACGGTTGTCGCCCATGACGAAAATAGATTTTGGGGGAACGATAACAGGACCGAAATTGTCTCGTGACTCCATTGATTTCGGTAAAATCAAACTATCGGTAAAAGTGCCATAGGGATCATTATATTCTTTATCATTGATGAATATCTTTTTATTCTTTATTTCTATTTTGTCGCCGGCAATACCGATAACCCGCTTGATGAAATCTTTAGACCGGTCCTTCGGAAAAATAAAAATAACGATTTCCTCTCTTTTGGGTTCTCTGACAGGAATAATTGTTTTTCTCAGCAAGGGAATCTTCACACCATAAATAAACTTGTTTGCCAGAATATGATCGCCTATCAGCAGCGTCGGCTTCATAGATTCAGAAGGTATTTTATAAGCGCATATTATGAATGTGCGAATAAAAAGGGCAATTAAAATAGCAATGATTATTGATTCCACGTATTCTTTAACCTTTGATTTTTGTTCTGGTTTATTATCTGTTGTCATATTAATTAGAAACCTCTAAAAATAAATGTTGGATAGAGAAAAGGCAATCATGAAAAGTGTAATGAATCCTTTAACTATCTTTTTTCCGGCCATAGTTAAAATAGCGCGATTAAACGCTCGATAAGGAGCTTTTAATTTAGATTGTCGGATAACTTCTAAGGTCAATATACCGGCAAGACCTCCTAAAAAAAATCCTATCCATATGCCCGGTCCCCCTAAAAACGGTGTAAGCAAAAATACTCCTGTAAAAGCTCCCAATGCCGACGCTCCCAAAGATTTTTTTGAAACGAGCGGTTGAGGTGTTTCACCTATAACCAGAAAAAAATCAATTGTTTCAGCAGTTATAGCGGAAATAAGGAGAAGCAAAACAATTTTCAATCCGACACGATCAAAACCGGTGAAAATTGCGTAAAACAAAACATCAAAAAAAATAACGACAGTTCCGGGCAAACCAAACAAATTTAAAAAAATGCCCGCAAACAATATCAAAATAAAAATTGTAAATCCCGCCGCGGCGAAAAAAGACAATTTACTTTTTCCTCTTCATCTTAGAGATCTGTAAATTTTCAAAAAGCAGCACAATCGGACAGGAAATAAACACTGAAGAGTAAGTGCCGAATACAACGCCGACCAGCAGTGAAAAAGCAAAATCGTGGATGACCGCTCCGCCAAACTTCCACAGCGCCAAAACCGTGAGAAAAACTGTCAGAGAAGTCAAGATGGTTCTGCTCAATGTTTGATTAACGCTCATGTTGATGATGTCGCCCAGCTTCTGTTTTGGATTAAGCTTTACATTTTCGCGAACACGATCAAGCACAACGATGGTATCGTTGATGGAGAAACCAATGATGAAAAATAC
>JBEKJX010000110.1:0-8878 GCA_050011015.1 Smithella sp. | reverse complement strand
GAAAAATTTATTTTCAAAAGATTAATTTACGGAAAACAGGCGCCGTATGAGGAACTGCTGCGCAGGGTGGGGCTCAAAGACGACAAGTCTTTTACCTGCACCTGCTATATGGACGAAGTCGGCAACATTCCGCGCAAGGGCCAGATTCTGGCGTGGGCTGAGTCTTCGGCCGTTGTTTATGCCAACTCGGTTCTGGGCGCCCGCTCCAATCGCAACTCCGGCGTACTCGAATTGCTCTGCGGCATTACCGGACGCGCTCCCCTGTTCGGCCTGCTGACCGATGAAGGCCGCCGGGCGGACTGGCTCATTGAAATAAAGACAAAATCTCTGCCGGAAGCTCAGATACTGGGCAGCGCGATCGGCATGAAAGTAATGGAAGATGTTCCTTTCATCAGCGGACTGAATGCTTTTCTCGGAAATGAACTTAATCAGCAAGTCAGGGATTATCTAAAGGATATGGGCGCTGCCTCCGCAAGCAACGGCGCTGTCGGCCTGTATCATGTCGAAGGGCTTACCCCCGAAGCTGTCGCTTTGTCGCGCGGCTTATTGAAGCAGGGATATCGTTCCTATGTCATAGACGATGCCGAGTTGAAGAAAGTATATGAAGGATACCCTGTAATGTGGAAAAAACTCTCTGCCAAACCGAAGATTTGTTTTGTCGGCTGTCCTCATCTGAGTCTTCGGCAAATATACGAATGGCTGGAGCGGTTCGAGGCGGAACTTAAAAATTCCGGAAACAGGAAGCTCGCGGTAACGACAATTATGACCGCCGCCCCCGCTGTTGCCGATGCTTTCAGGAAAGATGAACCGGCCTACGCGCGATTAACGGGCATCGGCGCCCGCCTTACGTCAATCTGTCCGCTTATGTATATGACCAATCCTCTCTGCGGCAAAAAAGCGGTGATTACAAATTCGAACAAATTGCGGACGTATACAACGGCGCGTTATTTTACCGATGCCGCGATTACGAACATCGCGGCAAGAGGAGTGATCAATGCCTGATCAGACCATGGAATTCAAAGGCAGAGTGATCATGCCCGGATGCTTATCCGGCGAGGCGGTTGTGTCCCGCGGAGGATTCAACATACTGGCCTCTTTTCAGAAAGACGCAATGATGAGAAAGAAAATCATGAAATGTTCCGATCAAAACAACACCGATTTATTCGGCAGGACATTGACAGGCAAAATTTTATGTCTGCCCCAGACCATCGGTTCCACCACCGGCGGCATGGTGCTGCAAAGCGTTGCTTCCCGGGGTTGCGCCCCTTCCGCCATGCTTTTTTCCAAAGCAATCGATTCTCTTGCCGCGGCGGGAATCGTGCTTGCCGATATCTGGAACGGCAACCGTATCGTTGCCATCGATAACCTGGGGACGGAATTTCTTTCTTGTGTTCAACAGGGGCAGAAGGTGGATATTTTTGATGACGGCAGAGTCATTGTGCATCAGTCATAACAAATATCCGGCAAATATTTTTTTCAGATCAATAATATGATGTGAGGTTGATTATGGCAGACAAATATAATGAACCCGGAAAGGCGCAGGAATTGCTGAAGCAAAGCGAAGACCGTTATCATCTTCTCGCGGACAAATATGACAGGCTGAGGAAATCTTTCGGCGTTACCATTAATATCCTGATAGCGGCTCTGGAGAAGAGGGATCCCTATACCGCCGGCCATCAGCAGCGATCCGCGAATGTGGCTTGCGCCATCGCTCAGGAGATGGGATTGGCTGAGGAAATTATTGAAGGAATAAACATAGCCGGCACCATCCATGATATCGGCAATTTATCCATACCCATTGAGATATTGACCAAGCCTTCAAAGCTGACAGACCTGGAATATTCACAGATTAAAGAACACTCCCGGTTCGGTTTCGAGATGTTCAAAGATGTGGAATTACCCTGGCCATTGGCGGAAATAATTTATCAACACCACGAACGGATGGATGGCAGCGGCTATCCCAGAAAGCTGAAAGGCGATGAAATTCTCATGGAAGCACGCATTCTGGCTGTTGCCGATGTCGTGGACGCCATGTCTTCACAACGTCCCTATCGCCCGTCATTGGGTCTTGATGCGGCCCTTGAAGAAATTGAGAAAAACAGGGGGATTCTTTATGACCATGCCGTATCCGACGCCTGCCTGAGATTGTTTCGCGGGAAAGGCTATCGGCTTGCCTGATATGGAGAAAAAGCTGCCGCCGGATATAATCAAGCCGGGTCGAGTCCAAAACGGCCTGTCGCCCGAATAAGTTTTGCGAAAATCATAAAGAGGGATTATGAAAAAAACAAAGATTATCTGCACAATAGGGCCGGCCTCGGACAAACAGGAAACACTGGAGGCAATGATTCAAAATGGAATGAATGTGGCAAGGCTTAATTTATCGCACGGTTCCCACGGAGATCATCTGGAAAAGATTGTTTTATTAAGAGAGTTATCAGCCAGACTCAATAAACCCGTGGCGATTCTTCTTGATCTGGCCGGGCCGAAAATCAGAATCGGCAACATCCCCGAACCCGGTATCCTGCTTGAACCGGGCCGCAAATTCATTCTGACTAACCGGGAGATTGAAGGAAGCGTCGATGCTGTTTCCCTGACTTATAAGAATCTTCCCCTTGAAGTTAAGCCGGGTGACAGATTGCTTTTAGCTGACGGACTCATGGAACTGCTGGTCGTTGAGGCCGACGATTCCGATATTATCTGCAAGGTCGTAACCGGAGGCATTCTCACCTCTCATAAAGGGATCAATTTGCCGACAGGAACAATCCGTGCGCCGTCCATGACGGAAAAAGACAAGGCAGACCTTCTTTTCGGATTGGAAAATGATGTCGATTATATTGCTTTATCATTTGTCAAAACGGCCGATGATATCAGAGAACTCAAGAATATCATTGCCGGGCAGGGCAAAGACACGCCCGTTATCGCCAAGATTGAAAAACGTGAAGCTCTTGACAATATTGAATCCATCATGGAAATATCAGACGGCATCATGGTTGCGCGGGGTGATTTGGGCGTGGAAATACCGCTGGAAGATGTGCCGCTGATTCAGAAAAAACTCATTCATCAGGCCAATATGCGCGGCAAACCGGTCATTACAGCAACCCAGATGCTGCGTTCCATGGTCAATTCTCCCCGTCCGACACGCGCCGAAGCCACTGATATCGCCAACGCGGTGCTCGATGGAACCGACGCCATAATGCTTTCTGAAGAAACCGCAACCGGCAGTTATCCTGTCGAGGCTGTAATGTATATGGATCGCCTGGCTACCGCCGCGGAAACAGGTTTCCCCTTTGAGCAGTTTCTCCGGCTGATCCCGCGGAAGGATATTTCCGAATCGGTCGCCCATGCCTCCTGCATTCTTGCCGATCATCTGGATGCCAAAGCAATTATAGCGTATACACAGACCGGCAGGACGGCTCGCCAGATATCCCGCTTCCGGCCCGGACAGCCGATTGTGGCTCTCTCGCCGAATATCAAGACATTGAGACGATTAGCGCTTTGCTGGGGGTGTCAGCCTCGCCTGATCGATGATCCGCAAGACACCGACGATATGATTGAAAAGGCAACAAGCTCTGCCCGCGACGCGGGCGATGTTTCGGCGGAAGACCTGATAGTTATTACCGTCGGTCATCCTATCCGGGGTTCAGGAACAACCAATATGCTGAGAGTAAAGAGAGTCACTTAGTATCGCTGACGTCAAAAACGGCCCGGCTGAACAGAGGGTCTATAATACTCCCCGAAAACCTGGACAGGGGCTTAAGGCGGGAGATATGATCTGCCGGTGCAGGAAAGAGAGGAAAGCCGGAATAAAAAGAAAAATTTATTGATTAAAGTTCTCAACATACAAATATTTTTCCAGTTGCGCGAGTCTCTTTTCCTTGATTCCTTTTATTTCCATCAATTGTCTGATATTTTTAAAGCGGCTTAGCTGCCTGCGTAAATCCAATATTTTCTGAGCGGTCGCCTGCCCGATTCCTTTTATTAAAAGCAAATCATCTTCCGTGGCCCGATTAATATCAATCGGCAATCCGAGGGACAATCTGTCGGCGGCCGGCATTTCAGCAGCAACGGCATCTTTATTTTTTGAGGCTGAATCAATGATCAGCCTCATTCCCGTCTTGAGCGGGAAGTCGTTTTTTGCCGGCCTTCCGATGCCTGCCGATTTCAATAACCTGTTTACGGTGGTTCCCGGAGGAACAAAATAAACACCGGCGTTTTGACCGCCCTTGACAATTTCTATCGCCAGGCAGTCAACGCATTGATCGGCAAGAACAGGGGTTTTATATTTATGAAACGATTGATAAGAGAAACTGATAAAGGGAATGATCGCTGAAATTAAACAGACAGCAATCAGTCCCTTTATTTTACTTTCAGAAATTGTCATTAAGCTATTTTTTCTTTGCCATATTGAAAGCTTCATGGAGCACCGATACCGCCAGCTCCATATACTTTCGCTGAATGATGCAGGATATTTTAATTTCCGATGTGCTGATCATCATGATATTCACACCCTCTTTAGCCAGTGTTTTAAACATCTTTGCCGCCACGCCCGAATGGCTGGCCATTCCCACGCCTATGATGGAAATCTTGGCGACCTGATCGTCGATTTCGACTTTTTTAGCTCCGACTTTTCTGGCCGTGCTCTCGACTATTTTTTGAGCATCCTTCAAATCTTTTTTGGATACGGTAAAGGTAAGATCGGTATATCCTTCCAGGCTGGCATTTTGAATAATCATATCCACGAAGATATTTTTATCCGACAAAGGCGTAAATAAATCGGCGGCCACGCCCGGCTGATCCGGAACATGAACTACCGTAATTTTGACCTGATCGCGGTCATAAGTTACGCCTGAAATTATTTCTCTTTCCATATCTTTATCTTCTCTGGTCACAAGAGTTCCTCCTTTATCAGAAAATGTTGATTTGACATAAACGCGCACATTATATTTTTTAGCCATTTCCACTGAACGCGGATGCAGCACCTTGGCCCCTGTCATGGCCATTTCCAGCATTTCATCGTAGGAAATTTTATCCAGTCTCCGCGCTTTATTGCAGACATTGGGATCGGTGGTATAGACGCCGTCCACATCCGTAAAAATGTCGCATTGATCCGCCTTTAATGCCGCGGCAAGCGCCACGGCGCTGGTATCGGAACCGCCGCGCCCCAGCGTGGTAATATTGTTGTGTTCATCAACGCCCTGAAAACCGGCCACGATAATAATAGTCCCTTTTTTCAGTTCCTTCTTTATAACATCCGTATCAATAAGCGAGATTCTCGCTTTTTTGTGAGATTTATCCGTTAATACTTTAACCTGAAATCCCAAAAACGATTTTGCCGGACAACCCATGGAATTTAAGACGATGGACAGGAGGGTTACCGTCACCTGCTCTCCTGTGGAAATCAGGGAATCGTATTCCCTTTCATTGGGTGTATCGGCGGCCTTGTGAGCCAGGTCGATGAGCCTGTCGGTTTCTCCCGCCATTGCCGACAGAACGACAACTACTTTATGGCCGGCATTTTTTACATTGATTACTTTCCGGGCTACGTTTTTTATCTTATCGATATCCGCAACCGATGTTCCGCCGAACTTCTGAACAATTAAAGCCATCTTAAACATCCTCCATTATTATATCTTTTGTTACTTCCCGTAACCTTTTTTCCGGTCCTTGTATCATGATTCTTCTTTTATTTTCATCAAGATATTCAAAATTTATACATAAAGCATCCGGGGGCAGTAGTTGAGCAATCTTTTCGGCCCATTCGATGACAACAATTCCCTTCCCGGAAAAATATTCTTCATAGCCCAGATCTTCGAATTCAGAATAATCTTTCAGCCGGTAAACGTCAAAGTGATAAAGATTATACCGGGCGGGATATTCATTAATCAAGGTAAAAGTCGGGCTCGTAATCCGGTATTTTTCATCCACTCCCAGGCCGCGGGCAAGACCGCCGGTAAAACAGGTTTTGCCGGAACCAAGTTCTCCCGATAACGCCAGAACATCCCCTTCCCTCAATTTTTCGCCGATCAGGCGGGCTGTTTCACACGTCTGCTTTGCGCTTGCGGATATTATTTCAACCTTTGTCTTTTTCTTATTCATTTAAAATAGCGGCGTCCGGATTATCATTTATTTTTTTCCAATAAAACAAGCGCGGATGAGTATTCTTTCGTATGCGTCAAACTCAAGTGAATATTTGTAATTTCCCTTTTTACAATTTGAGCTTTCGCTTCTCCCCAGAGTTCAAGAACCGGTTTGCCGTTTTTGTCATGCACAACTTCAATATCTCTTAAATTAACGCCCATACCCATGCCAATGCCCAGCGCTTTTAAAAAAGATTCCTTGGCCGCGAATCTGGCTCCGTAATGCGTTGACGATTGAACGTGCTTTCCGCAATATTGTATTTCACCGTCGGCGAAAAATCTGCCCAAGAATTTCATGCCCCATTTTGCGATGATTCTTTCCATGCGGCTGTTTTCAACGAGGTCTATTCCGATACCGTAAATCATTGTTCCACCTGCTACGCGTGAACAATAGCGTCCGTAACCGCAGCGACTTTTTTCATCGCCGCCACATCATGCACCCGGATAATATGGCATCCATTCATTATTGCCGCGGCGACAGTTGCCGCTGTGCCTTCCGTTCTTTCATCCGGCTTGCCGCCCGTTATCTTCCCGATAAAAGATTTCCGGGATGTTCCGATCAATACCGGCATTCCCAGCGCTTTCAATCCGGAAAGATTTTTGATAATTTTATAATTGTCTTCGGGAGTTTTTCCAAAACCGATTCCCGGATCGATAACAAGACACTCTTTTTCTATACCCGCTTTTAGGGCTTTTTCGCTGCTTTGTTTTAAGTAATCCGTAATTTCCCCCATCAGATTATCATACACCAGACTGCCCTTTTGCATGTTTTTCGGTTTGCCCCGCATATGCATAAGTATCGCCGCGGCATGCGTTTCCCTGATGGTTTCAGCCATATTTCTGTCGCCATTCAAGGCGCTTATATCATTGATTATTTCCGCGCCGGAATCAACGGCAAGCCGGGCGACCTGCGCTTTCTTTGTATCAACCGATATGGGTATCTTTATTTTTTTTGCCAAACCTTCAATAACGGGAAGCACTCTTTTTAATTCAATATTTACCGGAACCGAGCGGGAACCCGGCCGCGTGGATTCGCCGCCGATGTCAATAATATCGGCTCCTTCGTCAGCCATGCGCAATCCGTGTTCAATCGCTTTTTGAGGGGAGTAAAAAAGTCCGCTGTCGGAAAACGAATCGGGCGTAACATTCAGGATTCCCATCACCATGGTTTTTCTGCCCAGGGTTATTTTACGGCGGCAAGTTTTCAAAACATATTCGTTTTGAACGGTGTTTTTTAATATTTCAAAGATTTCGCGGGCGATAAAATTCAAGCCGAAGGGCTGTTTCTCGATTTTTGCCGCCAGAGTCAATATCTGCTTTATCGTGCCCATCATTAAAATATCGCTCGCGGGAATACTGCATGACACGCTTCCCCTGGCAACGGCGGCGTCCCCGCCGATTGACAACATCTCCTGCTTGATGATATTCGCTATTTTGCATGGTTGTTTCTCCAGCAAAATATTGATGTTCATTGTTTTTCGGGCCATGGCTTCAATGCCATAAGGATCAACGCCTATTTTTCTGAATATCGCCGCGGCTTCTTCCGGATTTTCTATTTTGATTGTTCTCACACGACAACACCGATATAAAAGCGAAAATATATTTTTTTACGGATGAGTGACATGGTATCTTTATGATGCCGTTGGCTTTGAATAAACCTGCTGAACTTCAGGCAACGCATCGCCAATGATGGCGTCTATTTCCACTCCGTTTAAAACTTCTTTTTCAAGAAGTTGTCCGGCTATATTATGAAGTATTTCCAGGTGGTCAGTGATAAGCTTTTTCGCTTTTTCATAGTTTGTCTTAACGATTAAAACAACTTCCTCGTCGATTTTTTTTGCCGTTTCTTCACTGTAATCCTTGTGAGTGGCAAATTCACGCCCCAGGAAAATCTGCTCTTCTTTTTTGCCGTAGCTCAGGGGACCCATTTTTTCGCTCATGCCCCATTCACAGACCATTTTTCTGGCTAAATTAGTCGCCCGTTCGATATCATTGCCCGCGCCGGTGGTAAAATCATGCAAAACTATTTCTTCGGCGGCGCGTCCGCCCAGCAAAATAGCAATGCTGTTTTCCAGATATTCACGCGGATAGGTATGCTTTTCATCAATCGGCAGCTGCTGGGTCAGACCCAAAGCCCTGCCCCGGGGAATAATGGTCACCTTGTGAATCGGATCGGTTCCCGGCATCAAACGCGCCACCAGAGCATGGCCGGTTTCATGATAAGAGGTATTGCGTTTTTCTTCATCGCTGATCACCATGCTTTTTCTTTCCGTGCCCATTAAAATCTTATCTTTGGCAAACTCAAAATCGCTCATATTGACTTTTTCTTTATTCGCCCGGGCAGCGTTGAGCACGGCTTCGTTGATAAGGTTCTCTATATCGGCTCCCGAAGTTCCCGGCGTTCCCCGCGCCAGAACCGAAAAATCGACATCCGTGTCTATCGGCGCTTTACGCGCGTGAACTTCAAATATTTTTTCCCTGCCTTTTACGTCAGGCAGCGGCACGATAACCTGCCGGTCAAACCGTCCCGGACGCAAAAGCGCCGGATCAAGAACATCGGGGCGGTTGGTCGCGGATATAAGAATCACGCCTTCATTGGATTCAAATCCGTCCATTTCCACAAGCAGCTGATTGAGCGTCTGCTCTCTTTCATCGTGACCTCCGCCAAGACCGGCGCCACGATGACGGCCGACAGCGTCAATTTCGTCAATAAAAACTATGCAGGGAGCGTTCTTTTTAGC
>JBEKJX010000109.1:0-8955 GCA_050011015.1 Smithella sp. | reverse complement strand
CAAAAGGGAAAATGATCATGATGTTAAAATACAGCAAAGAGGAAAAAGAAAACTGACCGAATCAGCGAATAAAGACATTAACAGGTTAATTAGGAAAACCATTGACCAGACCAAGCAGGAAGGTTATAATCTTGATCACGGGAAATCAGACCGGATCGAGGGCCATAGTAAGGAGGTCAAAAATGGCTCTATATAAACGCGATACGGTTTGGTGGATGAGTTTTACTCATAATGGCAAGCAGATTAGGCGATCAACGGAAACTGAAGATAAGAAGCTGGCCATAAGGATCTTTGACAAATTGAAAGGTGAAATAGCGGAAGGTAAATGGTTTGAAAAGCCGCTTGGTGATGGTTATACCTTCAAAGACCTGATGGATAAGTATATGACGGAATATTCTGCGCTTAACAAGGCACCAAAGTCCCATGAAAGAGATAAGGGATTAAGAAAGAACCTTGAGCCGGTATTTGGAGATTTGATTCTAACAGAAATATCTCCAATGCAGATATCGGAGTATAAGGTCAAGCGCAGGATGGAGGGAGCATCACCACGCACAGTTAATTATGAACTGACTCTTATGGGTCATGCATTTAATTTGGCAATACGTGAATGGGAGTGGTTGAAGGATAATCCGGTTAGCAAAATTAAAAAAGAAAAAGTGGATAATTTTATTGAACGCTGGCTGACTCTCGAAGAGGAAGAGAAATTGAAGGAGGCATCCCCAAAATGGCTCCAGGATATCATCATTTTTGCAATCCACACCGGACTGAGGGAAAGTGAGATTCTCGATTTGATATGGCGACAGGTAGATTTAAACCGACGCACAATCACTATCTATGAACAGAAGAATAAAAGCGTTGATACCTTACCGCTCAGTCAGACCGTAGTGAATCTCCTCCTTAAGAAGATTAAATATCCGCATAATGAAAACGACCACGTTTTCCGGAATACATGCGAAAACCGGATTTTGACAAGCAATCTCATAAAAACATTTCAGGTGGCAGTAAAAAAATCGGGTATAAGAAGGCTTCGGTTTCATGATTTGCGTCACACCTTTGCGACAAGACTTGTGCAAAACGGAGTGGATCTGCTCACGCTTCAGAAGCTTGGACGTTGGAAAGAAGTAAAAATGGTTATGAGATATGCTCATCATTGTACGGAGAGTCTACGAGCCGGAATAGAAGTGATGGACAAGATTCAATATGGAGTTATCACAAATTTATCACAATCACAAAAAAATAGAGGCCACAAGTCAATATTGAGACTCGTAACCTCTTGATTTATTTGGCTGGGGAATAAGGATTCGAACCTTAATAAACGGAGTCAGAGTCCGTTGTCCTACCATTGAACGATTCCCCAGTAAGGAATGTTAAAAAGCGTTGTCCGGAAGGTTCTTTTTAAGGAGCCTGCTTTCGGACGGCGTGTATATAATGCTATTGCTTTTTTATGTCAACTAATTTTCTTGATAAGTTCAGGTCATGGAAATTACAGACAATCCGGGAGTAAATGATTTATTAATTTAAAAAAAATCAAAAGTGTTTCCTGAAAATTCCCCTGGCGGCAAGGATTCCTGAAATTCCCGCCCCTACAATACCGCGGCTTTTTCCTGCGCCGTCGCCTGCCACAAAGATACCTTTGACATTCGTTTCAAGATTTTTATCCGTTATAAAGTGCGTATCGAAAAACTTAATCTCCGGTGCATACAGCAGGGTGGACGGGTGAAGAATACCGGGCACTATTTTATCAATCTTTTTTAAGGATTCCCAGAGATTGTCGATGATGCGGGCGGGCAAACCAAGTGTTATATCTCCCGGTGTGGCATTATAGGTTGCTTTACAAACCTCGAAATGACGATTTCTGCTATTAAATGTTGCATTGGAACTTCTTCTTCCCTCCCGGAAGTCTCCCACCCGTTGAACAATCGGCCTGCCTCCTCCCAGAAGGAAGAATTGCTTGGCGATCATCTGCCCGAATTCGGTTGTATCGGAAAAGGGTTCCGTCAATAAGACCGTGTTGATGAGAGCAAAATTCGTATTTTCTGTTTTTTTGCCCCGGAGCGCGTCGCCGTTCACCAGTTTGAAGTTGTAATAATCTTCCGTGCGTACTCGTCCGCCGGGGTTGGTGCAGAATGTCCTGACTTTATCGCCGTGGCGAGCTGTGCTGAAAATGAATTTCGGATCATATACGATATCGGTAACATCGTCATAATACTTTCTGCTCAATTCAACGCGGATTCCCACATCGATGGGGCCGAAATTATGGTGAATATTTAATTTTGCAGCCACGTCGCGAAACCAGTAAGCGCCGCCGCGTCCCGGAGCGGCAAGAATGACTTTCGCGGTATGGAAAACTTTTTTCCGCTGGCAAGAGCAGGAAAGCTGATAGATGCTGTCATTGAGCCGTGCGATGGATGTTACTTCGGTTCCCAGTAAAAATTTCGTTTTCTTCAGGCGTTTTCTTAAATAATCAACGGCTGCCTTGCCGTTGTCCGTTCCCCAGTGCCACTGTTCCGGCGCGATGAATTGAGCCCCATGCTCTTTGGCAATATTCCTCAACGCCTCGATTTTTTCATTCTTATCGATAAAAGTGACCTGCTGACATTTCGGGAAACGGATTAAGACCTGTCTGATTTCTTCCATTAACTGTTCTGCCGAATTACGATCAATCTTAAGTTCATCCAGATCGATTCCAATTCGATAGTCAAAATTCAGTTTGCCGTCATTCAGCAGCCCTCCGGCGGGATACAAATGCCGATCGATGATAGCAATTCTGTCAAGCCCCTGGCGCTCAAGCTCAATTGCCGCAAACAGGCCGGCGGGGCCGGAACCTATGATCAATACGTTATAAGCTTCCATAAACCATTTAACTCCTGCCTTATCTTATACTACACAATCCTGAAGTTTCGCTATATTAAATCTATGATGTCATAGCCTGTGAAAAAGCCTTTTTGTTACTGGTATCAATAACTTTCTGTTATTTTTTATGATTTCGCCAATTGAAGCTCTCCCAGGGCAAGCCGCGGAGAGGCTTCGATTTTTAAGGAATATTTTCCTCTTTTCAAAAAAAATAATTGTATTATATAATAAATAATTATCAAAAAAAGAGAATTTAAGATATTGATTGTTATATACATAATATTTTGCAATTAAGTTTAAATGTTTTAGAGAATGTTTTGATAATCAGGAAACTGTTTTGAAGGGAGAACATTCTCAAGAGAATAATTCATATGGAAAAAAATACATCATCTTTGGAATTTATCCGCGAAGAGGCCGAACAAGGGGATGCGGATGCCATGTTGAGTCTGGGTATTATGTATCATGAAGGTGACGGCGTCCCGCAGGACTATGCCGAGGCATTAAACTGGTATCGCAAGGCGGCCAAGAAGAAAAATGCAAACGCCATGGCCATACTGGGGATGATGTATAAAGAAGGCATAGGCGTCTCACAGGATAAAGCAATGGCCGCGAAATGGTATACAAAAGCGGCTGAAAATGGAAGCGCGGTGGGCCAGTTAAACCTGGCCTCAATGTATCAGGACGGCAGGGGAGTGCCGCAGAGCGACGCCGAAGCTGCAAAATGGTATCTTAAGGCGGCCCAGCAGGGAAACGTTGATGCGCAGTTTTATCTGGGTTGGATGTATCAGGAAGGCGAGGGGGTTGAGCAGGACTTTGATGAGGCTGTAAAATGGTATACTAAGGCGGCTGAAAACGGGAATGTAGAGGCGCAGATGTGGCTTGCCGGTACGTACCGGGACGGTGTATTTATTGCCAAAGACGATGCCGAGGCCGCGAAATGGTTTCTTAAGGCGGCTGAAAACGGAGACGCGGAGGCTCAGAATATACTGGGCATGATGTACATAGAAGGCAAAGGCGTTCCGCAGAATGAAGCCGAAGCCGCGAAATGGTATCGCAAGGCGGCCCAGCAGGGAAACGCGGATGCGCAGGCTACGCTGGAGATATTAGATATTCCGCAGGAAGACGACGGGTCTGAAAAGCCGGATATTACAGATGCACGGCAGGCAGCCGCGGATACTCAGAGCACACCGGACAAATCATACCGGGAAGAGAAGGCCGTTTTGCAGAGCTATGCAGAGCCTGTGATATTTGATCGTAAGGCGGCCCAGCAGGGACATGCGGATGCTCAGGTTGACGTTGGCGGTATGCACGTTTACGATTCAGACGTTTCGCAGGACGATGCTGAAACTGTAAACTCATATTTCCTGGCAGCCAAGCAGGGAGATACGGATGCCCAGATCATACTGGGGATGATGTTCAAAGAAGGCAATGGTGTTAAACAAAACGATGCCGAAGCCGTAAAATGGTTTCTTATGGCGGCCCGGCAGGAAGATGCAAATGCCCAGTTAAACCTGGGGATGATGTATCAGGACGGTTCAGGTGTTCCACAGGACGATGCCGAGGCCGCGAAATGGTTTTTAAAATCCGCCGAACAGGGAATTGCAATTGCCCAGTTCAATCTGGGTGTGATGTATCAGGAAGGTTTAGGCGTCCCGCAGGACGATGCGGAGGCTGTAAAGTGGTATTTTCAGGCGGCCCGGCAGGGAGATGAAAATGCCCAAACTATATTGGGTAGGATGTATAAAGCAGGCAAGGGCGTTCCACAGGACGATGCTGAATCTGCAAAGTGGTATCTTAAGGCTGCCCTGCAGGGAGATGCGGGCGCTCAGTTAAATCTTGGTTTTATATACCATAACGGTGAAGGTGTTCCACAGGATGATGCCGAAGCCGTAAAATGGTTTCTTAAAGCGGCCGAGCAGGGACAAGCCGATGCCCAGAACTGGCTCGGCGCCATGTATCAGGAAGGTTTAGGCGTCCCGCAGGACGATGCGGAGGCTGTAAAGTGGTATCTTCAGGCAGCCCGGCAGGGACAGGCAGGCGCCCAGTTCAATCTGGGTGTGATGTATCAGGATGGTTCAGGCGTTCCGCAGGACGATGCCGAAGCCGCAGGCTGGTTCCTCAAGGCAGCCCGGCAGGGAATTTCGAGCGCCCAGTATAATCTGTCAGTGATGTACCAGAAAGGTTTAGGCGTTCCACAGGATGATGCCGAAGCCCTGAAGTGGGTTCTTGAAGCGGCTGAGCAGGAGGATGCAAAAGCCCAGTTAAATCTGGCCTGGATGTATCAGGAAGGTCAAGGCGTCCCGCAGGACGATGCCGAAGCTGTAAAGTGGTATCGCAGGGCGGCCGAACAGGGAATTTCGAGCGCCCAGTATACTCTGGGAGTGATGTACCGGACGGGTGAATGCGTTTCACAGGATGATGCCGAAGCCCTGAAATGGTTTCTTGAGGCGGCCGGGCAGGAAGACACCAAAGCCCAGTTCAATCTGGGTTTGATGTACCATAATGGTGAAGGTGTTGAGCAGAACTATGAGGAGGCTATCAAGTGGTACCGTAAGGCGGCCGGGCAGGAAGATGCAAATGCCCAGTTTAATCTGGGTTTGATGTACTTTTACGCTGAAGGTGTTCCCCAGGACGTTGAGGAGGCTATCAAGTGGTATCGCCGGGCAGCCGGGCAGGGAAGCGTGGATGCCCAGAACTGGCTTGGTGATTTATACCAGGATGGCATATTTGTTCCGCAGGACGATGATGAAGCTGCAAAGTGGTACCTCCAGGCGGCCGAACAGGGAGACGCAAAGGCAAAGGCCAAACTCGATGAGATGAAAGAAAAATATACTGAAAAAGAAGGTAATTAATGACAAAAGAAAAAGAAAAAGTGAAAGCGAAAGCGAAAGCGAAAGGGAAAGCCGGAAAACGTAAAATTACAGACAGGGATCGCAAAATGGCCAAGTTCTGTGTCAGTTGCACGCTCTGCAGCTATGCCCGTAAAAAACAAAAAGGAGCCGCGTTCTGGTTTGTCCAGAAAATTGAAGGCAAACTTTGCCCTTTTTGCAAAGCCTACGAACGTGTTTATGGCCGGAAAGCCCACCAGGCGATTATTTGAGGGAATAGGCAGAGATGAATATTTCAGAATGGCTGGATAAAAAAGAAGCCGAGGGCATTGATGTTTCTCATATCGTGCTGCCTGATGATCTGGCAAATGACGAATCACCGGCTGAAACGGTCTTTTTTAAGGAGATACGGCCTTGCACTATTCTCTGCACCGGCAGCCATCCTTTTGCCACCGTCGAGCGATTCGGCCGCTGGTATTATAGCCGGGGCCGTGACAAGGAGAACGGCCCGCACACCACAAAACCGCAGTGGTGGATGTTTACCAGGGACAAGAACCTCGCAATTAAAACCGCGGATGCACATATAGAACAGGGTCATAAATAAATCAGTATTTTGCTGAAACAATGAAATCAAATCGTCTGATTAATGAAAAGAGCCCTTATCTGCTGCAGCACGCGTTGAATCCGGTGGACTGGTATCCCTGGGGGGACGAAGCATTTGAAAAGGCAAAACAGTCAGACAAGCCTGTCTTTCTTTCCATAGGATATTCCACCTGTCACTGGTGCCACGTCATGGAACGGGAATCGTTCGAAAACGAAAAAGTCGCCGGACTGCTCAACGACACGTTTGTGAATATTAAAGTCGATCGTGAAGAGCGTCCCGACATTGACGCCGTCTATATGAAAGTCTGCCAACTCATGACGCAAAGCGGCGGCTGGCCTTTGACCATCATGATGACCCCCGATAAAAAACCCTTCTTTGCCGCGACCTACATTCCCAAAGAAACCCGATATGGCCGTGCCGGACTGCTGGAGATAATCCCGCAAATAAAACTGCTCTGGCAAAACAAACGCGCGGATGTGCTTTTCGCCTCGGCAAAAATTTCGCAGGCGTTGAAGCAACCGGCAAAAAGCAAGGCGCGGGATTTAGGAGAAGAAACGCTGCATCGGGCATACCGGTCTTTTTCCATGAGTTTCGACCGGACGTTCGGCGGATTCGGCCAGGCGCCGAAATTTCCCTCACCGCACAATTTTTTTTTCCTTCTGCGCTACTGGAAACGGACCGGCGACGCGCAGGCTCTGCGCATGGCGGAGCATACCCTGCAAAATATGCGGCGCGGCGGAATTTACGATCAGATCGGCTTCGGCTTTCACCGCTATTCGACGGACGCCCGCTGGATCGTGCCGCATTTTGAAAAGATGCTCTACGATCAGGCGCTGATGGCAATGGCTTATATTGAGCTTTATCAGGCGACAGGAATAAAAGAATACGAAAATACCGCCCGTGAAATATTTACCTATGTTTTACGTGATATGACCGATGAAAAGGGAGGCTTTTACTGCGCCGAAGATGCGGACAGTGAAGGCGTTGAGGGGAAATTCTATCTGTGGACTCAAGATGAAATCCGCAACGTTCTTACAAAAAGTGAAGCGGATTTGTTTTTGTCGCAATACCTGCACACTGATGACATTGCCGTGCCGGTTATGCAGGAAATGCCCGCCGGTCACTTTATCGCGCATCTGTCACCGTCGGCCGGTGCAAAACAGGATGTAACCGAAACGCTCCTTGCGATGGAGAGCATTCGGGAAAAGCTTTTCGCGGTTCGTGAAAAACGGGTGCGCCCGCATAAAGACGATAAAATTCTGACCGATTGGAACGGCCTGATGATTGCGGCGCTGGCACGCGGCGCGCGGGTCTTCGATGAACCGGCCTACGTTGCAGCCGCTCTTCGCGCGATGGATTTTATTATTCAATCCATGCAAACCAAAGATGACCGGCTGTTGCACCGCTACCGGGACGGTCATGCCGCAATCGAAGCGAATCTGGATGATTATTCTTTTGTGGTCCTGGCGCTTTTAGAACTCTACGAGGCGACATTTCAGACACGGCATTTGTTCAAAGCGCTGGAGTATCAATCTCAATTATTCCGTTTCTTCCGGGATGATAAGGACGGCGGATTCTTTTTTACACCCGATGACGCGGAAGAGCTTTTGACGCGCCCGAAAGAACTCTACGACGGCGCCATTCCGTCGGGAAATTCCGTTGCATATATCAATGCGCTGCGATTGTCTCGAATCACCGGAGATGCCGGTATGGAAAAAAAGGCGCACGAAATTTACAGAGCTTTTTGTGCGCAGGCGGATGCCATGCCGACGGCTTTCACGCAATTTCTCTGCGGCCTTGATTTTGCCATCGGTCCGTCAAGCGAAGTGATCATTGCCGGGGATATGGATCAAACGGATACGCAGGCCATGCTTGCGGCTTTAAGAAGAAACTTTGTGCCGAATAAGGTGGTCATTTTCAGTCCCGCGAACAAAGTTCAGTCGGATATTGAAACCATTGCGCCGTTTGTGCAATCGCATTTTGCCGTCAACGGACAGGCGACCGCTTATGTTTGCACGAATTTTACTTGCGCACTGCCGACAAATGATCCGCAGAAAATGATCGAACTTCTAAATACAAAAAAATAAGTCGCCCTTAATTATCCGCTATTCACCTTTTGAATATTTTTCTTGATTATTATTTGTTTATTTGATGATAGAATGTCTTCACAATTATCGAACATCCGGGGGCCATTCATGAAATTGCTTATTCGCGGCGGAAGTATTGCCGCAGGTTTCGGCGCGATTAAAAGTTATGTGGATATTCTCACGGAATTCCTTCTCCCCAAAGGGATTGAAGTTATTAACCGGTCAAGATACAGAGAAACTTCTTTTGACGGCATCGGCACATTCGACGAGGATATTGCCAACTTCAGGCCGGAAATTCTTCTTATCCAATTTGGCGTTGATGACGCATTCGGATATGTCTACCGCTCTGAATTTCAGGAAAATCTCGTACAAATGATCAGGCTGGCACGCCTGCGCTTCAATCCGGTCATCTTTCTGGCTACTTCCCACACCTTCGATAACCCTAATGACATGGATGCTGTTTATATTTTTTACAGGTCTTTGAAGATTGTCGCTTCGGATTTGAACTGTACATTGATTCCTGTACACAGTTACTGGGCGGGTTATCTTGAAGAACATAATCTGTGCAGTAACGATTTAGTCC